>DQGF01000142.1:0-397 GCA_003525045.1 Pseudomonas sp.
CACCTTCCGAACTCCAGCATTAATGGCGATGGTGTCCGCGTCACGCGGTACCCGGGAAGCTGGATAAAACTTTAGCGCAATGGTGGGAGTCATCCATAGGAAGCCATTGCTCAACAGAGTGTTGGCCATTCAATCCTTGGAGAATTCAAATGAGCTTATTCAGCACGATATTGGAAAAACTCGGGATAGGTAAGCACGCTGCATCGCCAGCAGAGGCTGCTCCTACTGCTCCTACCGCTGGTGCTTCCCCTACACCGCAGTCGTCGGCTTCCACCCCAACGGCTGCGATCAGCGAAGTCGACGTCGCCTCAAAACTGGAAGCCTTGGCCAGCCAGCAAGGCGAGCAGCTCAATTGGCGCACCTCGATTGTAGATCTGCTTAAACTGTTGAACATCGA
>DQGF01000142.1:717-1048 GCA_003525045.1 Pseudomonas sp.
AGTAGCCTGGCTGCACGTAAAGAACTCGCTGCAGAGTTGCACTACACAGGATCCACTGACGATTCGGCGGCCATGAACATCTGGCTCCATTCGGCTGTCATGAAAAAGCTAGCGGAAAATGGCGGCAAGGTTCCTGCGGATTTGCTGAATTAGGATTGCCTTGCTTAGCAACAAATCATGCGCCGGGTGCGTACCGTGTTCACAGGCAGATAAACCTGAGGACGACGGTACGCACTGATCAACAACAGTTCATGTCGGTGCTGAAGCTTTTCTGGGCTCGGCGCTAAGGGAGCGGTACCACTGCGCGTAAGGTGTAATGAGCATAACGTCG
>DQGF01000142.1:1308-2146 GCA_003525045.1 Pseudomonas sp.
CGGTACCACTGCGCGTAACGTGTAATGAGCATGACGTCGGTGAGGGGCTGACGGACGACGAGCGCGTCAGCAGGGGAGAGGAATCGGAGGGCGACGGAGCACGGGTTACGCCGGGCCCCGAAGATGAAGAGCGACTACCCAATCAGAAATACACTGCCTTGAAGGAGATGTTGCGGATGAGCATTTGGTCATCAAGCCTTGAGTCTTTTCGAGACAAAATTGCTGCCGATACTTCGGTACCAAGCTGTGGTGCCACGTCATGCGTATGTGCCAGCTTCGGGCTTGCGCTTCTACTTATGGCGCTACGAAAATCTGCTGCCCGCAACTTGGAAGACGAGCGGAAAATGACCATCTATGAGGTGGAGCAACTGATGGCAGTCATGAAGGCCCACGCCGACAACGATGTTCGGGCGTTCAGTGCTTTTATCGAAGAGCCACTGGCTGACTCTCAAGGGCACAGTCAGCAGCGAACACTGGAAATTACCTTAGGTGCACTCGCAGCTGCGAGATGCTGCCTTCAGGGCATCGAACTTGCGGAGAGGGGCTTACCCTGTGTGAAACCATTCTTGCAATGCGATGTGGTCGCCGCCGTCTTAACCCTGCACGCAAGCCTCTCGGCGCTATTGCTGAATGTCGATTCGGACGTTGATCAGCTCGTACCGTCAGCCAGGAGAACTGACCTGGTACATAGCCGCTCCGACCTTCAGCGAAAAGCCGATGAAGCGCTAGCTCGCGTCTGGCGTCAGGACAAACCGCTCCTGGCATGAGCACGCAGCCAAAACGCATGATCAAATCGATACAACTGGATTCGACCGCATCAATTCAACGGTGGGCTGGC
>DQGF01000142.1:2448-3959 GCA_003525045.1 Pseudomonas sp.
TTCAACGGTGGGCTGGCGCCAGCGGCCTAGCGTACCGATTGCCAGTTTCAAGGTGCTCACGTTGGCTTCTCCGTTTCAGGGTATCAGTCGAAAGTGCCTGGGGCCGTGCACCAGGCGACGGTGTCATGAAATGAAAAGTCATTGTCGTCTGATGAGAAGCGATCAGTCAGTCTGCGACCTACAGTCCAATCAGCGCAATTCGACGCAGCAAGCCAACATTGCAGATTGGAGAATAAGAAAACATGGCCAATGCCGTACGCTTCTACGAAACCGGTGGTCCCGACGTTCTTCGTTATGAAGAGGTCGAAGTCGGCGAGCCCGGTCCCGGCCAGGTTCGTCTTCGTCACGTGGCCGTCGGTCTCAACTATGCCGACACCTACTTTCGCAATGGTACTTATCCGATCCCGATGCCTAACGGCATGGGCGTCGAGGCCTCCGGGGTGGTCCAGGCAGTCGGCGAGGGGGTGACCAACGTACAAGTCGGTGATCGCGTCACCTACACCGGTTTTCTCAATACCCTGGGTGCCTACAGTACCGAACGTCTGATCTCGGCCGCGCCGCTGATCAAACTGCCGGAAACCATCAGTTTCGAGGCCGCTGCAGCCATGACCATGCGTGGCCTGACGTCGTCGTATCTGATGCGGCGCCTTTATGATTTCAAGGTGGGCGACAGCATTTTGCTGCATGCCGCCGCCGGTGGGGTCGGTCTGATCGTTTCGCAGTGGGCCAAGCTGCTGGGCCTGACGGTCATCGGCACGGTGTCCACCGAGGTGAAGGGCGAAATCGCCCGGGCCCATGGCTGCGACCATGTCATCAATTACAGCCATGAAGATGTCGCCCAGCGCGTTCGCGAGCTGACTGACGGCGTCGGTGTCAACGTGGTGTTCGACAGCGTTGGCAAGAATACCTTCATGGGCTCCCTGGACTCGCTCAAACGCCGTGGCCTGATGGTTTGCGTGGGCACAGCATCCGGCCCGATCCCGGCGTTCGATCCGGTACTGCTGGCGATGAAGGGTTCGTTGTTCCTGACGCGTCCGGCGCTGGCCGACTACATCGCCGACCCTGCGGAAAAAGCAGCCCTGGCGGGCGAATTGTTCGACCACGTCGGTAGCGGTCGAATCAAGATCGAGATCAACCAGCACTATGCTTTGCAGGATGCGGTGCAGGCCCACCGTGACCTGGAATCGCGCAAGACCACCGGCTCGTCGATTTTCGTCATTTAAGGGAGTCCCTGCCATGAAAGTCGAACAATTGACCTGCAACATCGGCGCGGAACTGATCGGCGTCAACCTCGCCGACGCGGTCCATGACGACGGTCTTTTTGCCGAGATTCGTGCCCAGTTGCTCAAGCATCGAGTGGTGTTTTTGCGTGATCAGGACATCAGTCGCACCGAGCACGTGGCATTCGCCCGTCGCTTCGGCGAGCTGGAGGATCACCCGGTGGCCGGCAGTGACCCTGATCATCCGGGCCTGGTGCGCATCTACAAAAATCCGGACCAGCCGATGGACCG
>DQGF01000142.1:4251-7581 GCA_003525045.1 Pseudomonas sp.
AACCCGGCCCAGCCGATGGACCGCTATGAAAACGCCTGGCACACCGATGCAACCTGGCGCGAAGCCCCACCGATGGGCTGTGTGCTGCGCTGCGTGGAATGTCCTCCCGTGGGAGGCGACACCATGTGGGCCAACATGGTGGAGGCTTACGCTCGCTTGCCGGAAGACGTGAAGACAAAGATCGCCGACCTGCGCGCCCGGCACAGCATCGAGGCCAGCTTCGGCGCAGCGATGCCGATTGAAAAACGTTTGGCGCTCAAGGCCATGTACCCGGATGCCGAACACCCGGTGGTGCGTACCCACCCGGAAACCGGCGAAAAGGTGCTGTTCGTCAACGCATTCACCACCCACCTGAGTAACTACCACACCCCTGAGCGGGTGCGCTTCGGCCAGGACGCCAACCCTGGTGCCGGTGAGCTGTTGCGCTACCTGATCAGCCAGGCCTACATCCCCGAGTACCAGGTGCGCTGGCGCTGGAAGCCCAACAGCATCGCCATCTGGGACAACCGCAGCACCCAGCACTACGCCGTCATGGATTACCCGCCGTGCCATCGCAAGATGGAACGTGCCGGGATCATCGGCGACAAGACTTACTGATCACCCCCTTTCGAATTCGCATATCCGCTTGCCCGGCATAGCCCGCCGGGTGGGCAATCATAATAATAGGAGTCACTCATGCAATTCTTCGACGATTCGCTGCACCCGGAAAACATGGAAAAGGTGGTCATCACCGTCGCCCCGTACGGCCCGGAGTGGATGCCGGAAGACTTTCCCGAAGACATCCCCCTGACCATGGATGAGCAGGTGCAGAAGGCGGTCGATTGCTACGAGGCAGGTGCCACAGTATTGCACCTGCACGTGCGCGAACTGGACGGCAAGGGCTCCAAGCGTCTGTCCAAGTTCAACGAGTTGATTGCCGGTGTGCGCGACGCCGTGCCGGACATGATCATCCAGGTCGGCGGTTCGATATCCTTCGCCCCCGAAAGCGATGGTGAAGCCGCCAAGTGGTTGTCCGACGATACCCGTCACATGCTGGCTGAGCTGACGCCAAAACCGGACCAGGTCACCGTGGCGATCAACACCACCCAGATGAACATCATGGAGTTGCTCTATCCGCAATACCTGGAAGGTACCTCCCTGGCCAATCCGGCTTTTCAGGCAGCCTACAGCGAGATGACCGTACCGGCCGGCCCGGCCTGGGTCGAGGAGCACCTGCGTCGCCTGATGGCTGCTGGCGTCCAGCCGCATTTCCAGCTGACCGGCATGCATGCCATGGAGACCCTTGAGCGCCTGGTGCGCAAGGGCGTCTACAAAGGGCCACTGAACCTGACCTGGATCGGCATTGGCGGTGGTTTCGACGGCCCTAATCCGTTCAACTTCTTCAACTTCATCCACCGTGCCCCGGACGGCTGCACCCTGACGGCTGAGTCGCTGCTCAAGAACGTGCTGCCGTTCAACACCATGGCGCTGGCCATGGGGATGCACCCACGCGTGGGCATCGAAGACACTATCATTGATCAGAAGGGCAAGCGTTTCAGCTCGGTGCAGCAGATCGAGCAAACCGTGCGCGTCGCCCATGAACTGGGTCGCGAAATCGCCACCGGCAAAGAAGCCCGTGAGATCTACCGCATTGGCGTGCAGTACCAGAGCATCGAAGAAACCCTGTTGGCCAACGGCATGGCACCCAACCGCAAGCCGGGGCAAAAAGGCGTGCCGCAACGCGGCTGACCGACAGCGGGGCGGGAGGTCGACGGCTTCCCGCTCGCTGCATTGCAACAAGCTCGATAACAACAAATAAAACAAAGTTTCGAGGAGGCTTCATGGCCTTTCACCCAATCGCCGCGGACGATGACCACTGTGCTGTCGGTGTTGCGCGCAAATACGCCTGGATAGTCTTCGCACTGACGTTCGGCCTGTTGATTTCCGATTACATGTCGCGGCAGGTGCTCAATGCCGTGTTCCCGATGCTCAAAGGTGAGTGGGCACTGAGCGACGGCCAGCTCGGCCTGCTCAGTGGCATTGTCGCCTTGATGGTCGGCCTGCTGACATTTCCGCTGTCGCTGATGGCCGATCGCTTCGGTCGGGTAAAAAGCCTCGCGCTGATGGCGCTGCTGTGGAGTCTGGCGACGCTGGGCTGCGCATTGGCGCAGGACTACCAGCAGATGTTCATCGCACGTTTCATGGTAGGCGTCGGCGAGGCTGCTTATGGCAGCGTTGGCATCGCTGTCGTGATTTCCGTTTTCCCCAAACACATGCGTGCCACGCTGGCCAGCGCCTTTATGGCGGGCGGCATGTTCGGATCGGTATTGGGAATGGCACTGGGCGGCGCACTCGCTGCGAAGCTGGGCTGGCGCTGGTCGTTCGCCGGCATGGCGTTGTTCGGTCTGCTGCTGGCAGTGCTTTATCCGATCATCGTCAAGGAAGCGCGCATCGCCCCACAACGGGCCGTCCGGGCTGCGAACAAGGCAACCGCCGCGGTCAAGCGCCCGTTAAGCACGCTTTTTTCCAGTCACTCGGTGGTCGCCACCTATATCGGTAGCGGCTTGCAATTGTTCGTCGGTGGCACCGTGATTGTGTGGATGCCCAGCTACCTCAATCGATATTACGACATGGTCACTGACAAGGCCGGCGGCGTCGCGGCGATCATTGTGCTGTGCAGCGGTGCCGGGATGATTCTGTGCGGGATGCTCAGCGATCGACTGTGCCGCCACTCGCCGGAGCGCAAGGTGGCCCTGGCCATCGCTTACTGCCTGGGTAGCTGCCTGCTGCTGTCAGCCGCGTTCGCCCTGCCGGCGGGCCCGCTGCAACTGGCATTGATCTGCCTGGGCATGCTGATTGCCGCAGGCACCACCGGCCCAGCCGGGGCAATGGTTGCCAACCTGACTCATTACTCAGTCCACGGTACGGCCTTCGCCACGCTGACCCTGGCCAACAACATGCTGGGGTTGGCGCCGGGGCCGTTTATCACCGGCAAGGTATCCGACCTCATCGGTCTGCATGCGGCGTTCCAGTTGGTCCCGCTGATCAGCATCGCCGCCGCGGCCGTGTTCTTTTATGCCAAGTGTCACTACCACAAAGATATTGCCCGACTCAGGGGCCAGAGCGAGCCTGACTCAGTCAGCGAAGCAGCGTTAGAGGTGAAGTTGTGAGTGGTCGTTTACGTATTGATGTGTTTTTTGATTTCATCTGCCCCTGGTGTCTGATCGGCAAGCGCCAATTGGAGCGCGCGCTGAACCTGCTGAGCATCCAGGTCCCGAATGTGGAGCTCAAGACGGTGTGGCACGGGGTGCAGCTTCTGCCACAGTTGCCGGCACAGGGTGAGCCGTTCAC
>DQGF01000142.1:7870-9288 GCA_003525045.1 Pseudomonas sp.
GGGTGAGCCGTTCACCGACTTTTATCTCAAGCGTCTGGGCAATGCCGATTCAGTGCGCATGCGTCAGGCCCAGGTGCAACAGGCCGCCATGGCGGTGGGGGAGCCCATCGACTTGAGCCGGATCGCAACAATGCCCAATACCGCTGATGCCCATCGTCTGCTGGAACGGGTCAGCGTGCTGGGCAATACCCTTCAGCGTGACGCCTTGGTTGAACGGCTTTTCGCCGCGTACTTCCACCACGGCGAGGATCTGGGTTGCCGTGAGACGTTGATCGCCATCGCCCAATCGTGTGGCTTCGACGCCGGCAGCGTGGCTGACTGCCTGTACGGCGACGGTCGGCCCTTCATGGGCAACCCCGGGGCTACCGGCGGCGTGCCGTGTTTTCAGTTCGACCGTCGAGTGACGGTGGTGGGCGCGCATCCTGCCGAGTCACTGTTTGGCGCCATGTACGAAGTCTTGCTCGAAAGTACCGGCGAGCGGCAGCCGTCATGAACCCGCGTGTACCTGTACCTGCCGGAAAACTCCCGCAGGCCGGAGCACGTGCGCTGTTCGAATTCGATGGTCGCAGCATTGCGTTGTTCAACGTGCAAGGGCAGCTTTATGCCATCGACGACAGCTGTCCGCATCAGGGCGCCTCGCTGTGTGGCGGACGTCTCGACGGTCGGGTGATTCAATGCTGCGCCCATGGACTGCGCTTCGATCTGGGCAGCGGTTACTTGCTCAACTCAAACAAACTCAAGGTCGCCAACTACCCGGTCGAGGTAGTCGACGGCCAGGCCTTTATCGTTATCGTCCCCGAGGAGTCCGCGCCATGAGCGCCATTGCACTCACCCGCATCCATAGCCGAACGCGTGAACTGGCGCCGGGTGTCATCGTCAGTCTGATCGTTGCGGCAGCAGCGTCCTTTCTCTGCGAACACTACGGTGCGCCGGTCATGCTGTTCGCTCTGCTGCTTGGCATGGCGCTGAACTTCCTCTCCGGCGAAGGCAGCTGCAAAGCCGGGATCGAATTCACCGCGCGCTCGGTGTTGCGCATCGGCGTCGCCCTGCTGGGGATGCGCATTACCCTGGAGCAAATCGTGGGGCTGGGCTGGAAACCATTGGCCCTGGTGGTCATCCTTGTGGTGGTGACCATCAGTGTTTCGGTGGTGGCGGCCAAGGTCCTGGGCTTCTCGCGCTTGTTCGGAATGCTCACCGGTGGAGCCACCGCGATCTGCGGCGCTTCGGCCGCACTGGCGCTGGCGGCGGCGCTGCCCAACCACCCGCAGAAGGAACGCGCCACACTGTTTACCGTGATTGGGGTATCGGCGCTGTCGACTACGGCGATGATCCTTTATCCGATGATCTGCAAATGGCTTGAGTTGTCGCCGCAAATCGCCGGGGTGTTCCTCGGCGGCACTATTCACGATGTGGCGCAG
>DQGF01000142.1:9636-13438 GCA_003525045.1 Pseudomonas sp.
GGTGACACGGCCACGGTGGTCAAGCTGATGCGCGTGGCCATGCTGCTACCGGTGATTGTCTGCGCGACCATGATCACGCGCCTGCAAGGCGCCGACCCGACCGGTAAACGGCCGCCACTGCTGCCATGGTTTGCCGTCGGCTTCCTGGCGCTCGCCTGCATCAACAGCACCGGATGGATCGCCCCGGTGGTGCAGGGCTCGGTCAATGAGTTGTCACGCTGGTGCCTGGTGATTTCCATCAGTGCCTTGGGCATGAAAACCCAGCTCAAGGAACTGGCCGCGGTCGGCATCAAGCCCATCCTGCTGATGGTCGGGGAGACCGTGTTCCTTGCGGTGCTTGTGCTGCTGTTGTTGCACTGGGGGATGTAAGCCCGGCTGCTCGCCGCACCGTGTTGCAAACAGCTGCCGCCTTGCGTTCACTCCGACGCAAAGTGGCACTCGACCGGCGTCATAAGCACCGGTTTTTTGCGGCGACTGTACCAGCAGTCGCCGTTTTTTTGTTTGCGATCCGGCACTTGTCCAATGTCGGCGAGAGCCTGCTCGCGAAGAGGCCATTCGATCCTACATATGTCTGCAAGCGATTGGTTGGATGTCAGGCCGCCTTCGCGGGCAAGCCTCGCTCCTACAGGGGATCGGGCACATCTGCGGGCGACTGGTCGGCTCAGGGGTTGTTCGAATCGGGGAGGGTGGTGCTGTCCGTTGGGGCTTTCGGGCTCCCGGGCTTGTGCGTGCTGCGCCATGCGGCCGGCGGCATGTCGAACTGGCTGATGAACCAACGCGTAAACGAACTCGCCATCGAGTAGCCCAACATGTCGGCAACCTGACTCAACGAATAGCTCGGGTTTTCCAGGTAGCGCAACACCAGATCGCGGCGCACATCGTTAATCAGGTCATTGAAAGTGCAGTCGTCTTCCTTCAGGCGGCGCTGCAACGTCCGCACGTTCATGCCCTGGCTCTGGGCGATCTGCTCAATGGTGGCGCGTCCCATGGGCAGCAGCAAGTAGATGGCTTTGCGCACCTCGAACAGGGTCGAAGGCCCTTCATGGCTTTGCAGCGAATCGAGATAACGCTGGGCGTGACGTGCCATGGCGGGGTCGGCATGAGGATTGGTCATGTCGACGCTCGCGTTGGGGCAGACGATGCCGTTGAACTCGCTGCCGAACTCCAGATTGCAGCCGAACAGGCGACGATGCAGCTGCACGTTGTCGGGGGGCTGGTGGGTAAAGTTGACGCTGTAGGGGTGCCAGTGTGCGCCGAGCAGGGCGGCACAAAGACGGAACATCACACCAATTGCCAATTCATTGGCTTGTCGGCAGGGCATGGGGGACTCGGTGACCACCTCCTCGCGGATGATCACCATCCGGCCCGCTTCCTCGACAAAGATCGCCAGCGAATCGTTCATCAGATGGCGGTAATGCACCAGCACCTGCAACGCATCCCGCAGCGTTCGCTGATGCGTGAGCAGCAGGCTGACGACACCGAAGTCCGAGAGTTGACGCGACTCGGCCATGCTCAGGCCGAAGGTCTGACAACCGCTGGCGACGGCCGAATCCTCCAGCAGGCGCACAGCCGCATCGATCGGAATACGCTGCTCGGGGGCCTGCAGCAGGGCCTTGCTCAGGCCAACGCCCGCCAACAAATCGTGCGGGTTTAGCCCCAGGTAGTGGGCCACTTCCAGGTAGTTGGTCAAGACGGCGGCGCGAACAAGCTTTGTCATGCAGAGGTCTTTCCTGGAGTGTCTCGGTGGAAATGAGCGGGGCGGACTATATCCAGCACATCATGAAATGAAAAGTTTTTGAAGCGGCGCGTGTCGCCTTTCACGCGGGTTCAAATCCGCGCAGATGAATTGTCATGAAAAGAAAAGCGGGTGTCGTCAAATGAAAAGCGTAGCGGGTGGGGGCTCTTTAATGTCGGTACTACAAAAAGATTCTGGCGAAACAGCCAGTCAAGTCACCGTGAAGGCGAAGGTGTTCAAGTGGACAAACTGCAAACTGCTGCAACCGTTCTGATCGTACCGGGTCTGCGCGACCACATTGCCGAGCATTGGCAAACGCTGCTGGAGGCCCGGTTGAGTAACGTGCGTAGCGTCCCGCCGCTTGAAACCGACAAGCTTGACTGCGCTGCCCGGGTCCGGGCGATCCAGCATGAACTGGAGCAAATCGACGGACCGGTGATTCTCGTCGCGCACAGCGCCGGTGTGCTGATGGTCACGCACTGGGCTGCCCGGCACAGCGGTCTGATCAAGGGTGCTCTGCTGGCCGCGCCGCCTGATCTCGATGCCGCCTGGCCGCAGAACTATCCGTCCCCTGAATCCCTCAAAGCCAATGGCTGGAACCCTCTGCCTGCCGGCGCGCTGCCTTTTCGCAGCATCGTGGCGGGCAGCACCAACGATCACCTGGCCAGCCTCGAGGCTGTCACCCGTATGGCCCACGACTGGGGCAGCGAGCTGATCAACCTTGGTGAGGTCGGCCACCTCAATCCTGCTTCGGGCTTTGGTCATTGGCCACAAGCCGAGGCACTCATTCTGGAACTGGATCGCTAGTCAGGCACCTGGCCCGACGCTACGTGTCCGGCAATTGCTCTAACGCGTGAAAAACGCGGGCCCTTTCACCAGGGCCTGTGCAAGGAAAGCTGCGCTTAAAAACAAGTACAACATGGCGGAGACAACGCAATGCATAACAATAAGAGTCACGGCCGCACACTACCTTCGCGTCACAGTCTGTTGGCCCTGGCCATCCTGGCTGCGTCCATGCCGGTCGCCCACGCGGTCGAGCTGGATACCGGCAACCCTGACTGGGCCGTGCGTTTTGATAACACCGTGAAGTACAACTACGGCGTGCGCACCGAAAGCGCCGACAAACGCATGCTGGGGACGCCGAACAACAACGACGGCGACTATAACTTTCGCAAGGCCGGCACCAACATCACCAACCGTGTCGACCTGTTGACCGAGATGGATGTGGTCTACAAGGACCACATGGGCTTTCGCGTCAGTGCCGCCAGCTGGTACGACAAGGCCTACGAAAACACCGGTTCCAATTCCAATCCGTTCGTCAATGGTAATGGCAGCACCTCGGGCCTGGTCGCCAATGACCCACGCCTTGCACCCGTTACCCTCGACAATGTCGGCAATGGCAGCCCACATCTGAGCAACTACGCCCAGCGCTATTACACCGGGCCTTCCGGCGAAATCCTGGATGCCTTCGTGTTCTACAGCACCGAAGTGGGCGAAGAGTCTCTGTTCAGCATCAAGGCCGGGCAACACAACGTGTTCTGGGGTGAAACCATCCTCAACCCGGTGCATTCGATCAGCTACGGCCAGTCCGGTCTGGACCTGGCCAAGCTGGCGGCGTCGCCGGGTACCGAGGCCAAGGAGCTGTTCGTTCCGCGCAACCAGGTTTCGATGTCTTTCACCATCAATCCCGAGTTGACCGTGGGTGCCCAGTACTTTCTGGATTGGGATGCCGCGCGCCTGCCTGAGGCGGGCACCTACTATGGAGGTTCCGATCTGGTGGGCTTCGGTGCGCAGTCGTTCCTGCTGGGCAACACCAACTCCGTGGTCCCTGGAAGCCCGTTGGGTTGTGGCCTGGCCCCCTGCAACGCACTGACCAACGTGCGTCGTGGCAATGATCTGGAACCGGACAATCAGGGTGATTGGGGCGTCATGGCCAAATGGTCGCCGGCCTGGCTGGACGGCACGCTCGGCTTCTACTATCGCCAGACGTCGGACATCTTGCCTCAGGCCTGGCTCGACGCCAGAGGGCTTAGCTCGGCCAATGCCAACGGCACACCTGCGGCAGGG
>DQGF01000142.1:13737-15626 GCA_003525045.1 Pseudomonas sp.
CCTGCGGCAGGTCAAGTGCCGGCGGTGGTCAACACGCTGAACTCGTTGAGCACCGCCACCTATCAACTGGCCTATTCCGACAAGATCGACATCTTCGGCATCAGCCTGTCCAAGGATATCGGCGGCGTCAGCGTCGGCAGTGACTTGAATATCCGCCACAACATGCCGTTGGCCAGCATCCCGGCGATCGTCAGCACCACCAGTCCCCTCGGGTTCGGCCAAGGTCTTGGCCTGTTGCCGCCGCGGACGGCAGCCACCGGTGTCATCTACGACACCCCGCACGATGGCGACAGCATGAGCGCCACCGGCGACACGCTGCACTGGACGATCAATGGCCTGATGACCCTGCCCAAGACGCCGGTGTTTGACTCGGCCGTCCTGCTTGCCGAGCTGTATTACAGCAACCTGCTCAAGCTCGATAGCAAGAACGAGGCGCTCTACAAGGGCAAGAGCACTTACCGCGGTATCGATGCGCCGACCCGTGACAACTGGGGCGTCGCAGTCAACTTCACCCCGACCTGGTATCAGGTATTCCCCGGCGTCGACATGAGCCTGCCGATGTCCGTCAACGTGGGCCTCGATGGCGTTTCACCGGTGTCCGGCGGTGGTGCGAAAGACACCGGCAACTATGCGCTTGGCGTCGGTGCGGCCATTTACAACAAGTACTTCGTCGACCTCAAGTACGTGGACTCTTTCGGCAAGGCTGACAAGTGCAATGTCAGCGGCAACAGCACCGGTGCTGCCAACGCCGGAAGTGGCGACGGTTCCACACCGAACGCCTTCAGCGGTAACGAAAACTATGCGTGCTACGCCGGTGGCTATTCAGCCTTCTCGGGTGGCGGTGCGACCACCGAAGACCGTGGCGCGCTGTACCTGACGCTGAAAACCACCTTCTGATTCACCCAATGCTTAGTCACTAAGCAGGAGTATGACTACATGAAATTCGTGCAAACTCTGCTGGCCGCTTCCCTGGCCATGGCCATGGCCACTCATGCACAGGCAGCCGTATCGACTCAAGAGGCCACCAAACTGGGCAGCAGCCTGACGTTGGTGGGCGCCGAAAAAGCCGCCAGTGCCGATGGCTCCATTCCCGTCTATGCCGGTGGCCTGACCACGGCCCCGGCAAGTTTCAAGGCCGGCGACAGCATGCGTCCGGACCCGTTTGCCAGCGAAAAACCGTTGCTGGTGATCGATGGCAAAAACGTCGATCAATACAAGGGCATGCTCACCGCCACCACGGCAGAGCTGGCCAAGCGCTTCCCGACCTTTCGTGTCGATGTCTACCCGACCCACCGAACCGTGGCACTGCCGCAAACGGTGCTGGACAACAGCGTGAAAAACGCCACCGGCGCCAAGTCCCTTGAAGGCGGCCTGGCCATCGACAACGTATTGCCCGGCGTGCCGTTTCCGATTCCGCAATCGGGCAGCGAGGCGATGTGGAACTTCCTGCTGCGTTACCAGGGCGTCAACATCAACTCCAAATACGATTCATGGAACGTCGACTCCGCCGGTGTGCCGAGCCTCGCCACCACGGGGCAGGCGTTCATCACCTACCCGATCTACGAGAACATGGCGCAGCCGATCAGCAGCGCCGACGTGTACTACCAGATGAAGCTGTATTACACCGGTCCGGCGCGCCGTGCCGGCGAGTCGATCATGCTCAAGGACGCCGCCAACCCGCTGCAGCAGCCACGCCGTGCCTGGCAGTACCTGCCGGGCCAGCGCCGCGTCAAGCTGGCACCGAACCTGGCGTACGACACGCCTAATCCGGGTACCGCCGGTGCGGGCACCTACGACGATGTGTTCGTGTTCAACGGCGCCCTGGATCGCTACGACTGGAAGCTGGTTGGCAAGCAGGAAATGATCGTTCCGTACAACACCTACAAGCT
>DQGF01000142.1:15925-16494 GCA_003525045.1 Pseudomonas sp.
GTTCCGTACAACACCTACAAGCTGACCTACGCCCAGGATCCGAAAAGCCTGACCACCGCGAACCACCTTGCGCCGGATTTCGTGCGCTGGGAAAAACACCGCGTGTGGGTCGTGGAGGGCAACCTCAAGGCCGGCGCACGTCACGTCTATCAGAAGCGCCGCTTCTACCTCGATGAAGACAGCTGGGCCGCGCTGGCCTCCGACCAATACGACGCCCGTGGTCAGCTCTATCGTGGCTCTTTTGCCTTCCTCAGCCAGAGCTACGACAAGCAGGTGCCGGACGCCACGCCGTTCATGATCTACGACCTGGTCGGCGGCTCCTACAACATCAACGGTGTCGTCGGCCCTTACGGTGGCATCCGCTACATCGACTCGCTGTCCAAGGCGCAGTGGTCGCCGGAGTCCCTGGCGGGCGCCGGCATCCGCTAAGCGCCAGGTTTCAACGCCGGGTGCACATGAGGTGCGCCCGGCGCAGTTTCTTCAAGAGGACGCCGTATGTGTTCGTACAAGAAGTACCTGCAATGGGCGCTGGGCATCACGCTGGCTCTGTTGCAGGGCCTGACCCAGGC
>DQGF01000142.1:16796-16923 GCA_003525045.1 Pseudomonas sp.
TTGCAGGGCCTGACCCAGGCGGCCGGCTACGTCGACGTGCTGGATCTGCCGGCCAAGACCAGTGCCCTGGCTGTGCGCAGCCCTTTGCTGGGCGTGGCCCGTGCGGGTGAGCGACTGGTCGCGGTCT
>DQGF01000142.1:17209-24239 GCA_003525045.1 Pseudomonas sp.
CGAGCGACTGGTCGCGGTCGGACAGCGTGGCCACATTGTCTACTGCGATGATTGCGGCAAGGACTGGCAGCAGGCCGCCGTGCCGGTCAGTGCTGACCTCAATGCCGTGAACTTCCCGTCAGCCACCCAGGGTTGGGCGGTGGGCAACGACGGCGTGGTGTTGCACAGCAGCGATGCCGGCGCGACCTGGAGCAAGCAACTGGACGGCCGCCAGATCGGTGCCTTGCTGGTCGAGCATTACGGTGCATTGGCCCGTGTCGAACCGGCCAACGAACAATGGGCGAAACTCGCTGCCGATGGTCAGCGGCTGATCGAGGAGGGCGCCGACAAGCCGCTGCTCGACGTTTGGTTTGCCAATGAAAAAGTCGGTTATGTGGTCGGTGTCTTCAATCTGATTCTGCGCACCGAAGACGGCGGCCGACACTGGATGCCGTTCCAGGACCGCACCGACAACCCGCAGGGTCTGCACCTCAATGCCATTGCCTCCACGGGGGATGCGCTCTACATCGTTGGCGAACAGGGGCTGCTGCGCAAATGGGACGAGTCCGGGCAGCGTTTCGTGGCGCTTGAGTCGCCTTATCAGGGCAGTTTCTTCGGGGTAATCGGCAAGCCCGGCGAAGTGCTGGTCTACGGCCTGCGCGGGCATGTGTTTCGCAGCATCGATGGAGGTTCCAACTGGACCCCGCTCAGCACCGGGCTGCAGGTCAGCATCACAGCCGCCACGGTGGACGCCAAGGGCCGTTACCTGCTGTTTAGCCAGGCCGGACAAATGCTGGTCGACGCAGACAACGGCAAGGCACTCACGTTGGTGCCTCAGCAAAATCCGTCGCCGTCAGCCGCAGCCATCTTCGCCTCCGATGGCGGGTTGGTGTTGGTCGGCAGTCGTGGTGCCCGCGCACTGCACGTCAAATAAGAACTGGATCAATTAGAGCGAGTACCCTGACATGGGCAACCTCAAGCAAGACACCATGCCGGTGATCCGCCACTTGCGTGACTTCGATCGGCACTCCGGCAACCGGCTGGAACGCTGGGTGTTCAATTACCGCCCGCTGTTCATGCTGTTCATGGCGTTGGTCACGCTGGTGCTGGGCTACATGGCGCTCACCCGCCTGGAGTTGCGCCCCAGCTTCGAGAAGATGATTCCGCAGAGCCAGCCCTACATCCAGAACTTCCTGGAAAACCGCAAATAGTTGCGTGGCCTGGGCAGCTCGGTACGGGTGGTGGTGGAGAACACTCAAGGCGATATTTTCGACCCTGAGTACCTGACCGTGCTCAAACAGGTCAACGACGACCTGTTCCTCACCGAAGGCGTTGACCGGGCCTGGATGAAGTCGTTGTGGAGCCCGGCGGTGCGCTGGAACGAAGTCACCGAGGAAGGCTTCCAGGGCGGCCCGGTGATGCCCGATGCGTACGAGGGCTCGCCCCAAGACATCGAACAGCTGCGCCAGAACATCAACCGCGCTGGCATTGTCGGCAGCCTGGTGGCCAGCGATTTCAAATCGACCATGTTGATCGTGCCGCTGCTGGACAAGGCCTCCGCCACCGGTCACGGTATCAACTACTACCAGTTCGCACAGGTGCTCGAAGAACAGCTGCGGGACAAGATCGAGTTTGCCGGCGACAGCCAGGCACGCAAGGCCGGGGAGGAGGGTGAGGGCAAATACAAGATTCGCGTGATCGGTTTTGCCAAGCTGATCGGCGATCTGATCGACGGCCTGATCCAGGTGATGATGTTCTTCTGCCTGGCCGTGGTCACCTCGTTCGTCATCATTTACCTCTACACCCGCTGCCTGCGCAGTACGCTGCTGGTGATCTTCTGTTCGCTGACGGCGGTGGTCTGGCAGCTGGGCATTGTGGCCTGGTTGGGTTATGCCATCGATCCCTACTCGGTGCTGGTGCCGTTCCTGATTTTCGCCATCGGTGTGTCCCACGCGGCGCAGAAGATGAACGGCATCATGCAGGACATTGCCCGAGGCACCCATAAACTGGTGGCGGCGCGGTATACCTTCCGACGCCTGTTCATCGCCGGGGTCACCGCGTTGCTGGCCGATGCGGTCGGCTTCGCGGTGTTGATGCTGATCGACATTCCGGTGATTCAGGACCTGGCCATTACCGCCAGCATCGGCGTCGCCGTGCTGATCTTCACGTCGCTGTTGCTGATGCCAGTGGCGCTGTCCTACATCGGTGTTGGCGCCAAAGCCGCCGAGCGTGCACTGAAGATCGACACCCGGGCCGCGCAGAGCCGGGGCTTCGGCAAACTCTGGGATTTCCTCGACCGCTTCACCACGCGCAAGTGGGCCACGGGCATCGTGCTCGGGGCAGTGGTGTTGGGCGTCGCAGGCTTCATGGTCAGCCAGCAGCTGCAGATCGGCGACCTCGACAGCGGTGCCCCGGAGTTGCGCGCGGACTCACGTTACAACCGCGATAACGCCTACATCACCAGCCACTATGCGTTGTCCAGCGACCTGTTCGCGGTGATGATCAAAACGCCGCCCGAAGGCTGCCTGAACTATCAGACGCTGATCCTCGCCGACCGCCTGGCCTGGGAGCTACAGCAATACCCGGGCGTACAAGCGACTTCATCGCTGGTCAACGCGGTCCGCCAGATCACCGCCGGCTCGTTCGAGGGCAACCCCAAGCTGAACAGCATCCAGCGCAACCAGAATGTACTGAACTATGCCGCGCAGCAGGCTTCGGTCAATGCGCCGGAACTGTTCAATACCGACTGCTCGGTGATGCCGGTGATTGCTTTTCTCAAGGACCACAAGGCCCAAACGCTGGACACCGTGGTCGCCATCGCTGACAAATTCGCCAAGGAAAATAGCACCGAAGACCGACAGTTTCTGCTGGCCGCCGGCACCGCCGGTATTGAAGCGGCGACCAACATCGTGGTGCGTGAAGCCAACCACACGATGCTGCTTTACGTCTATGCGGCGGTGACGCTGTTCTGCCTGATCACCTTCCGCAGCTGGCGTGCCACGCTGGTGGCGCTGTTGCCACTGGTACTGACGTCGATCCTCTGCGAAGCGTTGATGGTGGTCATGGGCATCGGCGTAAAAGTGGCGACGCTACCGGTGATCGCACTGGGGGTCGGGATCGGCGTGGACTACGCGCTGTACTTGCTCAGCGTGCAGCTGCAATACCAGCGCCAGGGCATGCCATTGGCACAGGCCTACCGTAAGGCGGTGTCGTTCACCGGCCGGGTGGTGGGTCTGGTCGGCATCACCCTGGCGGCAGGCGTGGTGAGCTGGGCCTGGTCGCCGATCAAGTTCCAGGCCGACATGGGCATCCTGCTGACCTTCATGTTCATCTGGAACATGCTCGGCGCACTGATCCTGATCCCGGCGCTGTCGTGTTTCCTGCTGCGCAACATCACCCCTGTTCCATCAAAGTCCACCGAACGCACGGCGCAACTTCTTGGCGCCCACCCGTAACGGTGGCACTTCCATTGACCAGGGCATGTTCAATGCCCTGACATTTGCCTGAGTATTTCAAACATGTCTGATTACAAAGCACCCTTGCGCGACATTCGGTTCGTACTCAACGAAGTTTTCAACGTCTCCCGGTTGTGGGCCGCCATGCCGGCACTGGCCGAGGTGGTGGATGAAGACACCGCCAATGCAGTCCTCGAAGAGGCCGGCAAGATCAGTGCCGCGCTGATCGCACCGCTCAATCGCAGTGGTGACGAGCAGGGCTGCTCCTGGAGCGACGGTGAGGTTTCCACGCCAAGCGGCTTTGCGCACGCCTACCGTGCTTTTGCCGAGGGCGGCTGGGTCGGCGTGGGCGGTGACCCGGCGTACGGTGGCATGGGCATGCCCAAGGTGATCGGCGCCCAGGTCGAGGAAATGGTCAACGGCGCCAACCTGTCCTTCGGCCTGTATCCGATGTTGACCGCCGGCGCCTGCCTGGCCATCAATGCTCATGCCAGCGAAACGCTGAAAGCGACCTACCTGCCCAACCTGTATGCCGGCGTCTGGACCGGTTCCATGTGCCTGACCGAGTCGCACGCTGGCACCGACCTGGGGATCATTCGCACCAAAGCTGAACCTCAGGCCGACGGTTCCTACACAGTTAGCGGCACCAAGATTTTCATCACCGGCGGCGAGCACGACCTGACCGAGAACATCATCCACCTGGTCCTGGCCAGGCTGCCGGACGCGCCCGCGGGCCCTAAAGGCATCTCGTTGTTCCTGGTGCCCAAGGTCATGGTCAACGCCGATGGCAGCCTTGGCCTGAGGAACGCGCTGTCCTGCGGCTCGATCGAACACAAGATGGGAATCAAGGCGTCGGCCACCTGCGTGATGAACTTCGACGGCGCCACGGGATGGATCGTCGATGCGCCGAACAAGGGCCTGGCGGCGATGTTCACCATGATGAACTACGAGCGCCTGGGCGTCGGCATTCAGGGCCTGGCAACGGCCGAGCGCTCTTATCAAAACGCCCTTGAATACGCCCGTGACCGCTTGCAGAGTCGTTCGCCGAGCGGCCCGCAAGCCACCGACAAGGTCGCAGACCCGATCATCGTGCACCCCGACGTTCGCCGCATGTTGCTGACCATGAAGGCCTGCAACGAAGGCGGTCGTGCGTTCTCTACTTACGTGGCCATGCAACTGGACACTGCGAAGTTCAGCGACGACCCGACCACGCGCAAACGCGCCGAGGCACTGGTGGCGTTGTTGACGCCGGTGGCCAAAGCGTTCCTGACCGACCTGGGCCTTGAGACCACCCTCCATGGCCAGCAAGTGTTTGGCGGCCACGGCTACATTCGCGAATGGGGCCAGGAACAACTGGTGCGTGATGTGCGCATCACCCAGATCTACGAGGGCACCAACGGCATTCAGGCCCTGGACCTCGTTGGACGCAAGATCGTCGGCAGTGGCGGCACGTTCTACAACCTGTTTGCAGACGAGATTCGTCACTTCACCGCAACGGCCAGTGCGGACCTCGCGGAGTTTACCCAACCGCTCGATGCAGCCCTGTACAACCTCGACGAATTGACCGCCTGGGTGCTGGACCGCTGCAAATCCGATCCAAACGAGATCGGCGCGGCTTCGGTCGAGTATCTGCATGCCTTCGGTTACACCGCCTATGCCTACATGTGGGCATTGATGGCCCAGGCTGCCATGGGCAAAGCGCAGGACGACTTCTACGCCAGCAAATTGGGTACCGCACGTTTCTACTTTGCTCGACTGCTGCCACGGGTCCATTCGTTGGCGGCGTCGGTCCGGGCCGGTAGCGAGTCGCTGTACCTGCTCGACGCAACGCAGTTCTGACCCAGTGAATTGGAGATGATCTCCACTCAATAGAATCAGGAAGACTTCACCGTGGTAACCACAAAAATAATCTCCCCGGCGCAGGGCGCCTACGCCTACCCGCTGTTGATCAAGAACCTGTTGCTCTCGGGCGCGCGCTATGCGCCCGACCAGGAAATTGTCTACGCGGACAAACTGCGCTACAGCTACCGCACGCTGAATGAGCGCATCAAACAACTGGCCAACGCGCTGACGAAAGCAGGCGTCAAGGCTGGAGATACCGTGGCGTTGCTCGATTGGGACAGCCATCGTTATCTGGAGTGTTTTTTCGCCGTGCCGATGATTGGCGCCGTGTTGCATACCGTCAATATCCGTCTCTCGGCAGAGCAGGTGCTCTACACCATGAACCACGCCGAGGATGACCTGGTGCTGGTTCATGATGATTTCCTGCCCTTGGTCGAGCAGATTCATGATCAACTGACGACCGTCAAAGGCTACATCCAGCTCAGTGACGGCGAGACGCCACACACCGTGCTACCGGTGCTGGGCGAGTATGAAAGCCTGCTGGCGGACGCCGAGCCTCGATTCGATTTCCCGGACTTCGATGAAAACTCGGTAGCGACGATTTTCTACACCACCGGCACCACCGGAAATCCCAAGGGCGTCTACTTCACCCATCGGCAATTGGTGCTGCACACGCTGAATGCGGTCGGCACCCTGGGTGTGTACCAGGGGGCGCCGTTGTTGCGTTCCGACGATGTCTACATGCCGATCACGCCGATGTTTCATGTGCATGCCTGGGGCGTGCCCTATGTTGCGACGCTGATGGGGATCAAGCAGGTGTACCCGGGTCGCTATGAACCCAATAGCCTGGTCAGGTTGTACCGCGAAGAACAGGTCAGCTTTTCCCATTGCGTGCCGACGATTCTGCAAATGATCCTGGGGTGCGACGAAGCGGCCCGGACTGACTTCAACGGCTGGAAAATGCTCTTGGGCGGCAGCGCACTGACGCAGGGGCTTGCGGCCCAGG
Source organism: Pseudomonas sp. (assembly GCA_003525045.1). GTDB lineage: Bacteria > Pseudomonadota > Gammaproteobacteria > Pseudomonadales > Pseudomonadaceae > Aquipseudomonas. The sequence goes on from DQGF01000142.1 coordinate 23,492, forward strand.
CGACAGCGCGGGGCATACGCGTCCATAGCGGCTACGGAATGTCCGAGACCTGTCCGTTGCTCTGTCTGACTCACCTGAGTGAGGCCGAACTCGAACAACCGGCGCAAGCGCAGGTGGCCGCTCGCATCAAGACCGGGATGGCGGTGCCGATGGTGGACTTGCGAATCATCGACGCCAGCGGCAATGAGGCGCCCCAGGATGGTGAGGCGCTCGGTGAGATTGTGGTGCGGGCACCCTGGTTGACCCAGGGTTACCTGAAAGAACCGGAGCAAGGGGCGCAACTCTGGGAAAACGGCTGGATGCACACCGGTGACATCGCGTCGATCGATGCCTCGGGTGTGGTGGAGATCAAGGACCGGATCAAGGATGTGATCAAGACGGGAGGGGAGTGGATCAGCTCGCCGGAACTGGAAAGCCTGATTAGCGAACATCCTGCAGTGACGTCGGTGGCGGTGGTTGGGATTCCTGATTCGCAGTGGGGTGAGCGGCCAGTGGCCCTGGTCGTTTGCGCACCAGGAGAGGGTATCACCAGGGAAATTCTGGAAACCCATCTGCATCAGTACGTCGTGAGCGGGCGTATCAACAAATGGGCGATCCCCAAGCAGATCAGGATCGTTGGTGATATTCCTAAAACCAGTGTGGGGAAAATCAACAAACGATTGATCCGTGAACAGGAACTGAGCCAACGAGCTACTTCATTGCGGTGATGAACTCTTGTAGGAGCGAGGCTTGCCCGCGAAGGCGGTGT
>DQGF01000170.1:0-14038 GCA_003525045.1 Pseudomonas sp.
GAAGAACGTTGACACGGTCCCACTGAATACATACCGCTGAAACCACCCGACCAGCGGCCAATTGCTTACCTCCCCCGCCTCTGCCACAATCGCGAACAATTCTCGTTACTTAACACTTCCCAATCGGTGATACGGCGTGCCGTCAGTCCCAAGCCCCCAGAGTGAGCTCGTTGGTGCGTTGTATCGCGACCATCGCAGCTGGCTATTGGCCTGGCTGCGGCGCAATGTGGCCTGTCCACAACGGGCCGAAGACCTGAGTCAGGACACCTTCGTCCGCCTGCTGGGCCGTGATGAACTCAAAGAACCTCGCGAGCCGCGGGCGTTTCTGGTGGCGATCGCCAAGGGCCTGCTGTTCGACTATTTCCGCCGCGCCGCGTTGGAACAGGCCTACCTCACCGAATTGATGCTGATTCCCGAAGGCGAACAACCCTCCGTCGAAGAGCAGCAACTGATCCTCGAAGACCTGAAAAATATCGACCGCCTGCTCGGCCAACTCTCGAGCAAGGCCCGGGCAGCCTTTCTCTATAACCGACTCGACGGCCTCGGCCATGCAGCAATTGCCGAGCGTCTGGGCGTCTCGGTGCCGCGGGTGCGTCAATACCTGGCCCAGGGCATTCGTCAGTGCTACATCGCGTTGTACGGTGAGCCGGTATGAGCCCGGTCAGCTCAAAACCGGTATCGGCGCAGGTACTGGATGCCGCCATTGCCTGGCAACTGACCCTGGATTCCGGCAACCCGGTGGATCGCGAAGAATTCGCCAAGTGGCACGCCGCCCACGAAGAACATGCCCGGGCCTGGCGCCAACTGGGCATGCTCGACCAGCGTTTCAGCGTCGCCAGCGGTCCGGCCCGCGCCGCATTGCTGCAATCTCGCGAAAGCATACGCCGGCGGGTGCGCAAACTGGGCAGCGGCGTGGCGAGCATCGTTGCCGTGATCGGCCTGGCGCTGTTCGCCGGTGATCGATATCTGCCGCTCGACTATTGGCTGGCCGACCAGCGCACCGCCACCGGCGAACAACGTACCCTACGCTTGAGCGACGGCACGCTGGTCAACCTCAACACCCACAGTGCCGTGGACGTGCGCTTCGATGAAAAACAGCGGCTGATCATTCTTCGGGAAGGGGAAATCCTCGTCGAAACCGGCCATGGCGATGCCCGGCCGTTCATTGTCGAAACCCGCGAAGGCAGCATGCGCGCATTGGGTACCCGGTTCCTGGTCAAGCGCGAGGAAGAAGGCACGCGCCTGAGCGTGTTGCAGTCGGGGGTGGCCGCGCATCCGCAATCGAGCCCTGAAGAACAGATCCTGCGCGAGGGTCAGCAAGTGCTGATGCGCCACAACGGCCTCGGCCCAATCATCGCGCTCAACGTCGGCGCCGATGCCTGGACCCGCGGCATGCTGGTGGTGGACAACACGCGGCTGGAAGACCTGGTGCACGAACTCAGCCGCTATCGTCGCGGACATTTGGGTGTTGCGCCCGAGGTTGCCGATCTGCGAATCACCGGCAGCTTCCCGTTGCACGACATCGATCTGGCTCTGAACGCCCTGCTGCCGACCCTGCCGGTGCAGATCGAACAGCACACGCCGTGGTGGGTGACGGTGGCGAAGGCTGAAGCTAAACCCTGAGATTTTTAGTGTCTGGGCCGGCCTCTTCGCGGGCAAGCCTCGCTCCTACAGGTGTTATGTCGTTCAGAGAATTACCGTTCGACACAAAACCTGTAGGAGCGTGGCTTGCCCGCGAAGAGGCCGTCAGCGTCACCACAATTGATGAATCGAAATTATTTTCATCCAGACCCTATCACTTTTGAGTTCTCGTTCGGCACCTAGGCAATTGAGAAGTATTTCTATTCAGGAGCCGCCGTATGTTCCGTTCGCTAGACACCTTGTTGCGCCCCCGTTTGCTGGCAGTCGCCATTGCCCTCTGTGCCCCTCTGGCCTGCGGTCAATTGATCGCCGCCGAACAGGCGTCCAGCGTTCGCGCCTACAATCTGCCGGCCGCGCCATTGGCCACCACGCTGAACCAGATCGCCAGCCAGGCTGGCCTGGCGCTGTCGCTGAATCCGTCCCTGGCGGCAGGCAAAACCTCGGCCCCGGTCAACGGTCAGTTCGACGCTGCGGGCGCCCTGCGCGAAGCCTTGCGCGGCACCGGCCTGCAACTGGAACAGAGCAGCGCTGGCACCTATACCCTGGTGGCCACGCCCGATGGCGTGATGGCTCTGCCGGAAACCGCCGTCATCGGCGTGCAAAACACTGAAAGCGCCTGGGGTCCGGTGGAAGGTTATCTGGCCACCCGCACCGCCGCCGGCACCAAGACCGACACCGCGCTGGTCGAAGCACCCCGTTCGATTTCGGTCGCTACCCGCGAGCAAATGGACGACCGCAGTGTGCACAGCCTGGATGACGCCGTGCGCTACATGCCCGGTATCACCGCCAGCAGTTACGGCAGCGATACCCGCGCCGACTGGCTGCGGGTGCGCGGTTTCGAACCGACGCAATTCCTTGACGGTTTGCCGCTGCCCAAAGGCGTGTACGCCAACCCGAAACAGGAAACCTGGAACCTGGATCGCCTCGCCCTCCTGCGCGGCCCGGCTTCGTCGGTGTACGGCCAGACCCCGCCGGGCGGCTTGCTGGACATGGTCAGCCGCCGGCCCAGCGCCGAGTCGAGCAATGAAATCCAGGTGCAATACGGCAGTGACAACCATCGCCAAATCAGCTTCGCCAGCACCGGCAAGATCGACGATGAAGGTCGGTTCCTCTATGGCCTGAGCGGCGTGATACGCGACAGTGGCACCCAGATCGACCACGTTGACAACAAGCGCTACAACATTGCACCGAGCCTGACCTGGAACATCGACGAAGACACCAAATTCACCCTGCTCACGCAGTTCACCCGTGACGATACCGGGATCACCAGCCAGTTCCTGCCGGTGCAAGGCACCAAAATTCATTCGCCACTGGGCAAGATTTCCCATCACAAGAACCTCGGCGACCCGGACTGGGAATACTACGACCGCACCTACTACGCGTTGGGCTACGCCTTTGAACATCGCTTCAACGATGTCTGGCAGTTCAAGCAGAACCTGCGCTACACCAAGACGGACCTGTCCTTCCAGACCCTCACCCCCGGTGCCTATCCGTTCACCCAGGTCGATGCCGAGGGCAACGTTGGCCGTTCGAGCACCAGTACCGACGAAGACATCAGCCAGTTCGCCGTGGATAACAACTTCCAGGGCGACTTCGCCACCGGCGACATTCGTCACACCCTGCTGATCGGCCTTGATCACCAACGCAGCAACACCAACTACACCTCGATCTTCGGTGACGGCCGGACCACCAACGTCAACAACCCAACCTATGGCCAGCCCATCTTTCGTCCGCCACGCTCCGATGCGTTCTACGACTACGACCAGAAGACCTACCAGACCGGTCTGTACATCCAGGATCAGATGGCCCTCGACCAATGGCGTCTGACCCTGGGCGGTCGTGAAGACTGGGTGCACACCGGCACCAAGTTCTTCAACAGCGGTGGCGCCACGAATACTGAGCGCGACAAGAAGTTCAGCGGCAACGCGGCGATCAGCTATGTGTTCGACTCGGGTTTCGTGCCTTACCTGTCCTACGCCGAGTCGTTCCAGCCGACCAGCAACGCCACGGCCTCACCGACCGATTCGTTCAAGCCGACTGAAGGCAAGCAATGGGAGCTGGGCATCAAGTACCAACCGCCTGGCAGCAACACCCTGCTGACCGCTGCGGTGTACAACCTGACCCAGAAAAACGTCTCCGTCACCACCACCAACTCGGACAGCGTTGCGATCACCAGCCAGACCGGTGAAGTCAAAGTCAAAGGCCTGGAACTGGAAGCCGTTTCCGACGTGACCGAAAACCTCAAGGTCATTGCCGCCTACACCCTGGCCAAGTCCGAAGTGCAAAAAGGCGACTTCAAAGGCAACCGTCTGCAACTGATGCCGAACCAACAGGCCTCACTGTGGGCCGATTACACCTGGCACAACGGCGTGCTCGATGGCTTCGGCATCGGTGCCGGCGCGCGTTACACCGGCAACACCTACGGCGATCAGGGCAACACCTGGCTGGGCAAGGCCGACGCCTACACCGTGTTCGATGCCTCGGTTCATTACGACTTGGGGCGTCTGGACAACAGTCTCAAAGGCGCTTCCCTGGCACTGAACGCGACCAACCTGTTCGACAAGGATTACATCTCCACGTGCGACAGTTTTTATTGCTACTACGGCGACCAACGCAGTGTCGTCGCCAGTGCCACTTACAAGTGGTAATTGCTTGACCTGACACCCTCAATACCCAGGCCGTCTTTGAAGGACGGCTTTGGTATTTCTGAAGGCTATGAAATGAAAAGTAAAACAATTCGCCGCTGGTCCTTCGTCCACACCTGGACCAGCCTGATCTGCACGGTCTTCCTGCTGATGCTGGCGCTGACCGGTCTGCCGTTGATCTTCCATCACGAGATCGACCACCTGTTGGGCGATGCCGCTGAGTTGAAGCAAATGCCGGCGAACACCCCGCAGCTGAATCTGCAGCAGTTGGTGCAGGCGGCGGAAAAACATCGTCCCGGCGAAGTCATGCAGTACTTCGGCTTCGACGAAGACGAACCCAACGCCGCGATCACGATCATGGCGGCCACTGCCGGTACCGAGCCGAACTCCTCTCACACCTTCATGCTCGACGCCCGCACCGGCGAAGCGCTGGAGATGCCGTCGGCCAATGGCGGCTTCATGATGGTCATGCTGCGCCTGCACGTGGACATGTTCGCCGGCCTGCCCGGCAAGCTGCTGCTGGCGTTCATGGGGATTGTGTTCGTGGTGGCGATCGTGTCCGGGACCGTGCTTTATCTGCCGTTCATGCGTCGCTTGAAATTCGCCACCGTGCGCCAGCACAAATCCACACGCCTGCGCTGGCTCGACTTGCACAACCTGATAGGCGTGGTCACCCTGACCTGGGCGCTGGTGGTCGGCGTGACCGGCGTCATCAGCGCCTGCGCCGACCTGCTGATCGCCGCATGGCGTAACGACAGCCTCAGCGCAATGATCGCGCCGTACCGTGATGCTCCACCGCTGACGCAACTGGCGCCTGCAACCCGCTTGCTCGACATCGCCAAAGACGTCGCGCCCGGCATGCAACCGGACTTCATCGCCTTCCCCGGCACACGGTTTTCCAGCGAACACCATTACTCGGTATTCATGAAAGGCAGCACGCACCTGACTTCACACCTGCTGACACCGGTGTTGATCGACGCCAGCACCCTGAAAGTCACTGCCGTGGCCGAACGGCCGTGGTACATGGACGCCATGGGCATGTCGCAGCCGCTGCACTTCGGGGATTACGGCGGCATGCCGATGAAAATCCTCTGGGCGACCCTGGATGTGCTGACCATCATCGTCCTCGGCAGCGGCGTTTACCTGTGGGTCGTGCGGCGCAAGGCCACCAGACCTGTCCATGAAAATGCGCAGGCTCAAGCATGAGGCCGCGGCAGTCGAACTTCTGGAAGGTCTTCGCCACGCCCACGGTTATTGCCCTGCTCAGTGCTGCGGGGCTGTTTGCCGCGTTGTTGGGAGATGGCATCTGGGATGCCCTGAGCTGGCTTGGCCTGGGCGTTCCCGCCGTCCTTGCCTTGCGCGGATTACTGCAACGCCGCTGACCCTTGTGGGAGCGAGCCTGCTCGCGAATGCGGTCTATCAGTCGACAGAGATGTTGAAGGTGATGCCCATCCTCGCGAGCAGGCTCGCCCACATTGGATCTGTGCGCAGCCCTCAACTCGCGCTTGAGCTACCGGTCCAACGCGCTATGCTGCCGGAACTGCCATTGACCGAGACGCCGCCATGTCCGCCCCGACCATGACCCTGTACCACAACCCTCTCTCGCCGTTCGTTCGCAAAGTCATGGTGCTGCTCCACGAAACCGATCAACAGGACCGCGTGGCGCTGCAAAACTGCGTACTGACACCAGTCGATCCCGACCTTGCGCTGATCGATGACAACCCGCTGGGTAAAATCCCAGCACTGCGCCTGGCCGATGGCAACGTGATCCACGACAGCCGGGTGATCCTCGACTACCTCGACCACCAGCACGTCGGCAACCCGCTAATCCCCCGTGACGGCTCAGCCCGCTGGCGCCGTCTGACCCTGGCCTCCATGGCCGACGGGATCATGGACGCTGCGGTGCTGACCCGATACGAAGTTGCCCTGCGCGCTCCGGAAAAACACTGGGCTGAATGGCTGGATGGCCAGCGTGACAAAATCCGCCGCACTCTGGCGCTGCTGGAAGAAGACGCAATTGCCGAGCTGACCAGCCATTTCGATGTGGCAGCGATCAGCGTGGCGTGTGCATTGGGTTATCTGGACTTGCGCCACCCGGATCTGGAGTGGCGTGAGGCCAATCCAAAGCTGGCGGGCTGGTATTTCGAGGTGAGCCAGCGGGCTTCGATGTTGGCGACGATGCCGAAAGTGTGACTCCAGAAAGGGCAAAACCCTAGCAGTTCTGATAGTAGGCAACGACTGAAAAACGATTGATGCTGAAGGCTCGGCTTTTTGGATCTTGCACGGAGCTCAGTTAATGCCTGCCTCGACTCGCGAAACTCCATTGTGTCGCTACCACTACGACCCGCTCGATCGACTGGTCGATTGCACTCCCTTCGAACGAACTGCCATCCAGCGCTATTACTGCAAAACCCGCCTCGCCACTGAAATACAAGGCACAGAGCAACGCACAATCGTGCAGCACGACGACCAGTTGTTGGCGCAACTTCAGCGCGAAGACGGCAAGGTAACCGCCACGCTACTGGCAACCGATCAACAACGTTCGGTCTTGAACGCGCTCGATTCAAGCAAGCCCAAAGCCCTCGCCTACTCGCCCTATGGCCATCGTCCCCGAGAAAACGGCTTACTCAGCCTGCTCGGGTTCAACGGCGAACAACCGGACCCGGTGACCGGGCATTATCATTTGGGGAATGGGTATCGGCAGTTCAACCCGGTGTTGATGCGGTTTAACAGCCCGGACAGTTGGAGTCCATTTGGAAAGGGAGGATTGAATGCGTATGCCTATTGCAGTGGGGATCCGATAAATTACGTAGACCCCAACGGACATACCTTGACAGGGATTGTAGCTACGTTTACGCGAAGACATTCTCTGACAGTGGAGATAACAAGCAACGTTCAAGGCATTTTGAATAAACGGGGAATGCTCTACAAAGGACATAGGCTAGGATATCAACTTGGCGAAGAGTCAACCTTACTGAAACTCGACGACTTGAGTATTGGAACAATCAACCTTCACACTGAAAAAGTCGAAACAGCCAATGCCAACTTGATAAAACTACAAAATGAATTATTAAATAACGCACCAGACTCTTTAGCAAAACGAGAGGCAGTCGCTTATAGGGAGATTGCAATACAGTACCCTACGGTACTGAATGTTTCGAACAGCAAAGACAAGGCGGTAGTTAATTTGCATTCGCAGGTAATGGCTTTCGAACATCACTCCTCAGCTCTAAACATGATCACGGAGATCCCCACTACCGCCTCTCCAGCGGCCAACAGTGCCGCCATACGCCAACTCAAATAAAAGTTATTTCTGAAAGAACATAGTAGCGGCATTTATTTTAACCATTACCAAAACAGTGTTCTCACTGCCCTCATCGCGAGCAGGCTCGCTCCCACAATGGATCGCGTCGTACACAAATCATGTAGGCGCTGTAGATCTATTGTAGGAGTGAGCCTGCTCGCGATAACGGCCTCAATAACCACCAATGACTCGAGTCAGTCTTGAGTCTGCTTCATCCCCAGACAATCAATCGACCGATCAACCATGGCTTTGGCAATCTCCAGCAAGTGCCACACGGAAAAAACCATGGCCCTGTCTGCGCCTTTCAGGTGATCACCGCATTGATAGGCGGTGACCGAGGCACAGCGCAGCAGGTCGGCGATATAGAGTTGGGTGTCTTCAAAGCTCACGTCGTTGCTGACGTTGTAGAACCGGAGTTCATCCGGTGCCGACGGTTGTTCGCCGGTCAGGTAGAAATCGATTGCACGGTAGAGGGCGGAGCGGTCTCTGAGCAGATCGTCATTTCTGGTTGCATTGGAGGGTGGATCGGGGACTGCCTTTTTCATTGGTAAACTCCAGGTGATAGTAGGAGCCAACCGATTTCGCGACTAAACGAGAAGGGGTGGCGGCTGCACGCAGGTTAGTCGACCGGTCACCTGGAACCCGGCGCACCCGAAGGTGCCCTGCGCACAGCCACCATAGATTTCAGGCGATAAAAAACACCTGAATAGAGGTAGCGCTGTACGCCAAGTGAAATCCGGGCGACTAAACCCGATCACTGATGAGCAGTGACGGACGAAGACTAGGCTCGGAAATCTATCGGCGCAAGCCTGCGGAATAATCTAGGAAACGTCCTGCAAAGGGAAGGGACTGGCCCTGTAGGAAGCCTGTTTTCCATGTAGGAAAACTTACTTTTTGACGAGAGAGGTTTCCTATGGTGAGGGAGCAGGAACGGCGAAACCCTAACAGTTCTGATAGTAGCCACCCACTGAAAAAGTAACGATGCTAAAGGCTCGGCTTTTTCGACCTTGCACGGAGCTCAGTCAATGCCTGCCTCTACTCGCGAAACCCTCTTAGGTCGCTACCACTACGACCCACTTGATCGCCTGGTCGATTGCGCGCCATTCGATCAGGAGCCTATTCAGGGAAAAACAGGGACAGATTTATTTAGGCAAAAACGAATTTAAGGGTCAGATTTATTTACATACGAGCGCAAAACAGCGGGACAGATTTTAACCAAATAAATCTGTCCTGCTTATTATTTTTAGTGCTCGCCTCAAGTTCCATGTGGGAGCGAGCCTGCTCGCGAAAGCAATATCAACGACAACCGACTACTTGAATCAGTCCTGGGTGTGCTTCATCCCAAGACAATCAATCGATCGATCAACCATGGCCTTGGCGATCTCCAGCAAATGCCAGACGGAAAACACCATGGCCCTGTCGGCGCCTTTGAGGTGGTCGCCACATTGATAGGCGGTGACCGAAGCGCAACGCAGCAGGTCGGCCACATAGAGTTGGGTGTCTTCGAAGCTCACGTCGTCGCTGACGTTGTAGAACCGCAACTCATCCGGTGCCGACGGTTGTTCGCCGGTCAGGTAGAAATCGATCGCACGGTAGAGTGCGGAGCGGTCTCTGAGTCGTTCATCGTTTTTAGTTGAATTGGAGGGTGGATCGGGGACTGGTTTTTTCATCTGTGTTGCTCCTATTGCTGCGTGGGAGCCGACACTTCTCGCCTACTAAACGATGGGTGGCAGCTGTGCGCAGGTTAGTAGGCCGGTCAATAGGAAACCCGGTGCATCCGAAGATGCCCCACGCACAGCCACCATATTCAGTACCCGGCAGAGTTGCCAGGCATGAGCATGAAAACGCTATGCACCTATTGATTCGGGCTACTAAACCCGATCACTGATGAGCAGTGACGGACCGAGAGTAGCCACGGCATTTCGTCGGCGCAAGCGTGCGGAATAATCTAGGAAACGTCCTGCAAAAGGAAGGGGTTAACTCTGTAGGAGGCCAGTTTTTCCTGTAGGAAAACTTACTTTTCGACGAGAGAAGTTCCCTGTACAGACCAACGACGGGACAGATTCATTTGAACCAAAAAAGCTGTCCCTTTCCGCGATCTCAACAGACGCGAGGAGATCCGCAGCCGGCGGCTCGGTATTTGAAGCGCGCCAGTGATGTTTGACGCCCGCGACGATGCCCAGGGCCCGGATCTCCGCTGGCTATACGTACCTCATCGCGAGCGGGCTCGCTCCCACATTTGTTCAGTGACATACGCGCCTCTTCTGTTCACTTGAGATGCAGGAGTACAGAAAGGGCCAAACCCTGACAGTTCTGATAGGTAGGCAGCGACTGAAAAAGAATTGATGCTAAAGGCTCAACTTTTTCGACCATGCACGGAGCTCAGTCAATGCCTGCCTCAACTCGCGAAACTTCATTGCGTCGCTATCACTACGACCCGCTCGATCGGCTGGTTGATTGCACGCCCTTCGAACAGACGGCCATCCAGCGCTATTACTGCAAGACACGCCTCGCCACTGAAATACAAGGCTCGGTGCAACACACAATCGTGCAGCACGACGACCAGTTGTTGGCGCAGCAGCAGCGCGAAGGCGACAAGACAACCGCCACGCTGCTGGCGACTGATCAACAACGTTCGATATTAAATGCACTCGACGCGACCCAGCCTCACCCCCTTGCTTACACACCCTACGGTCACCGTTCGATGGAGAGTGGTTTACTCAGTTTGCTCGGTTTCAATGGCGAACGACCAGATCCGGTGACCGCACATTATCATCTGGGCAATGGGTATCGGCAGTTCAACCCGGTGTTGATGCGGTTTAACAGCCCGGACAGTTGGAGTCCGTTTGGGGCGGGAGGGTTGAACGCGTATACGTATTGCGGTGGAGATCCTCGAAATCGTGTTGATCCAACAGGGCATTTTTGGGGGATTGGGACATTCTTCAGACGCCTTTTTGGATTGAAGCCAAAGATCCCCAAAAGCTCTTCACTGTCGAAAAATGTCGCAATGGGTGATATCAGTAGCGCGAAAAGAGGGTCGTTACAATCAAAACCATCCAAGAACGTTGATGTCGACATCAAAAAATTCACACAACAGGAAATCAACGCTCAAGCTGACGAATTTCAGAAAATCCAACAAGCAAACAGATGGGAGTTAGTCCCTCCAAACCATCAAGCTGGAAATTACAAATCAGTAAGTAATGAAGTCAAACTCGCGCAAGGTCCAACGTCATCCGCCCTCCGGCAACGTTATTCAACAGATCCTCTAGGAAGTCTAGCCCACCTTGAACGGTCTAGAAACAATGTATTCAATCGGCTCGCCTCTGACTCCCCCACTAGCAGAGCTCAGCGGCAAAGCCTATTGAAAGTCATCGACAGCGATATTGCCGTACTCAATGATCGTATAAGACGAACTAGCAATCCCAATACGACAATTTCTATATGACATCACATCAGCGCGATAGCATTTATCAACAATCCGGCTTATCCGCCGTAAACCGTCTCGCCGGATTAATTGCCGCGCCAAATTCACGCAACGCCTTGGCTCCAATCAACAACGGATAATTAAAGCTACTGCGATCAGTCAAATTGACTTCAACCGTGCGCTTGACGTTACCCAGGCACAGCTCCAGATCGACCACTGGCCGCTTGGTGGGGGCGACGTCTTCGTCGTCATCGTCGCCTTCTTCGGAGCGGGTCTTGATCTTGCTGATCCGCGCGACCTTGTGTTCGTAGACCTTGTTGCTCGCGTCCTTGGTGCCGAGGCGGAAGCGCACCCACTCGTCGCCGTCGCGGGTGAAGGTTTCGATGTCCTTGGCCGAGAGCGACGCGGTCAGGGCGCCGGTGTCCATTTTGGCCTTGAGCACTTCGCCGCCGATTTCCGGTAGTGCGATGTATTCGTAGCGCCCGTAGAGGGTGGGCTCAGCGGCCAGGACCGGCAGGGCCACAAGGGAAAGCAGTGCGAGGAGGGATTTCACGTAATGGGCTTCCTGGAAAAGTGGGCAGCGAGGTTTTAGACCGTCAGTGGCCAATTCGTTCGTTCTTGAGATCGCTTCGCGGGCAAGCCTCGCTCCTACAGATATCGCGTAACTCTGTAGGAGCGAGGCTTGCCAGCGAAGAGGTCAGATCAATCATCACAACAGCCTGACGGCTCGAATTCGCTAAAGCATACCGCCGACAAGGTAAAACATTCGTCATCACCGATTTTGCCTGTCGCCCGAAGCTGCTTATCATGGCCCGCCCAAACGCGTTCAAGAGTTACTTATGCGCCGCCTGCTCACCGGCTGTTTCGTTACCCTGCTGTTGTTGCTCAACACCTTGGTCCTGTTCGGGCCACTGATGGTGTTTGCCTTGCTCAAACTGGTCCTGCCCGGGCGTCTTCGCGATTACGCCTCATGGACGGTGATGTGGATCGCCGAGACTTGGGCCGAGATCGACAAACTGATCTTCCATTTGTGCATCCCCACCCGATGGGATATTCGCGGCGGCGATGAGCTGCGCCGCGACACCTCGTATCTAGTGATCAGCAACCATCAATCCTGGGTCGATATCCCGGCGCTGATCCAGACCCTGAATCGACGCACGCCGTTCTTCAAATTCTTCCTCAAGAAAGAATTGATCTGGGTGCCGTTCCTGGGACTGGCCTGGTGGGCGCTGGATTATCCGTTCATGAAGCGCTACACCAAGGCGTTCCTGGCGAAGAATCCGGAACTGGCCGGCAAGGATCTGGAGATCACCAAGGCTGCGTGCGAGTTGTTCAAGCGTCAGCCGGTGACGGTGGTCAATTATCTGGAAGGCACCCGGTTTACCGCTGCGAAAAGCTCCCAGCAGCAATCACCCTTCACCCATCTGCTCAAACCCAAGGCGGGTGGCGTGGCCTTTGTGTTGGCGGCAATGGGCGAACAGCTCGACGCCATTCTCGATGTGACGGTGGTGTATCCGCAGCAGCCGATTCCGGGGTTTTGGGACTTGATCAGCGGCAACGTGCCAAAGGTGATCATCGACATCAAGACCCGCGAACTCGACCCCGCGCTGTGGCAGGGCGATTACGAGAACGATCCGCTGTTTCGCGAAACCGTCCAGAACTGGGTCAACCAGCTCTGGATTGAAAAGGACCAGCGCATCGACGCCTTGCGCGCCGAGCGCCGCTGAATCAGCTACCGGTGCCGGCGCCCCAGATTCCGCCCAGGCTTTGCAGCAGCGAACCGCCCACGCCCTGCTGACCGAGGTATTGCAGGATCACCGGGGCAAATTGGCCGATCATGCCAGTGTCCATGCCCAAGGCACTGAAGGCGTTGTTCAGGTCGTTGGTGTCCTTGACTGCACCCAGGGCGTTGTCCAGACCGGCCGCCTTGCCGGACGAGCCGAGCAAACCGGCCAGCGCGCCCAGTTCTCCACCGCCCGACAGCTTGTCGATACCCGGTACACTTTTCGCCAGCTCCGAATAATCGGTCGAACTCAACTGATTCTTCGCCAACCCGAGCATCGCCCCGGTGCCGCCAACGGCTTGTTGTGGTGTGACGTTCAATTGGCTTAGCGCACTCAACAGACCGGCCGTCTCGGAAGTCGGTGCAGCAGCCACGGCGGCGTTATCGCCTTTCATGCCGGAAATGGCATTGGCCGCATCGTTCAGGCTGAACTGAGCAAAGGCCGGGCTGGCCACCAGGGTCATGAGCGATGCCAGTGCAAAACCGCGTGAAATCTTCATCCAGACATCCTCTTGTGCCATGAAACCGCCTGTGAATCGACGGAAAAACTGCCGGTTTGACCGGGTATTCACCGGCATGTTCCTCGGCGCTGCATCCATTTTTAGCCCCGTTCGCGTTGGCAAAATGTGAAACCACGAAAGCCGCGCGATGAATGGTTTCAGTGGCGAGGCCTGAACACTCGCGATAGCCCAGCGACACTATCAGTTCTGCTAGTAGGCAGAAGTGGTCGAATGCGGGACAGTAGAACCCTGAATCGATGGCTCTTTCAGGAGCGCTGCCCATGCATACCCGTCGCGAAACCCTGCTGTGCCGCTACCACTACGACCCACTGGATCGGCTAGTTGATTGCATACCGTCAAAGCAAGCCAACACCCAGCGCTTCTACCTAAAAGGTCGCTTGGCCACCGAAATACAAGGCGCGGTGCAGCGTTCCATCATGCAGCACGACGATCAACTGCTGGCGCAGCAACAGCGCCATGACGGCGGCGCAAAAACAACCTTGCTCGCCACAGATCAACAACGTTCGGTGTTGAACGGACTCGACGCAACATCACCTCGCTCCTTAGCCTACACACCTTACGGCCATCGCTCCCCGGAGGGCGGCCTGCTCAGCCTGCTTGGCTTCAACGGCGAACCGCCGGATCCGGTGACGGGGTGCTATTTGTTGGGGAATGGCTATCGGGCGTTTAACCCAGTGTTGATGCGATTCAACAGTCCGGACAGTTGGAGTCCGTTTGGGG
>DQGF01000170.1:14333-14896 GCA_003525045.1 Pseudomonas sp.
GGACAGTTGGAGTCCGTTTGGGGAGGGTGGGATAAATGCGTATGCGTATTGTGTCGGGGATCCAGTGAATCTAGATGATCGGACGGGGCATTTCGGCAATCCTTGGAAAGGTCTGTTGAATTTATTAAATTTCAGAACTCCGCGTATGACTCGAGCCACGCAAGCATACAACATGGCAATGCAAACGCCCCTAGCTGGACTTTCTGCAAGAGCGCCTATGGCAGCACCCGCTAAGTTATCCGCGTCTATTTATTCGAGCGTTGGCCTAAAAAGTTCGTCAGAACTGCCCTCATCGCTCCCATCATCCGGGTACGCGAGCGTACAACCGTATTCCAGTGTCGACGCCCCTGTCGCCCCCTCCCTTCCTCATCGTCCGCCACCAGGAAACTCTCGCACTGGGTCCGTTTTTTCGGTGCAGAATCCCGAAAGAATACCAAGTGGAAGGGCCCTCGAAGATATTCGAAATTGGGTTGAAGAGACACGGAACTTTCCAAATGAAATGCCACAAGCACTGAGTGACCGGTCAGTTTCAATCGTGCCCCTAGCGATACAAGATGCCGGCC
>DQGF01000174.1:0-6649 GCA_003525045.1 Pseudomonas sp.
TGCAGGTAGGGGTTTTGTTTTTGTCCGCGGGAAAGTGGCGTGACGAAACAGCGCTAGCCCGACGACCTACATGGAAAGTCTGTCAGGGCTGTGCCTTACTCCAGGGGCCACTCATGGAGCGAATTCGATGCAACGCAGAGGTGCCCAATTCTGGTTATGGACCAATCGACGCTTGCCCCTCCACACCCATGAAGATGTGCTTGGCGATGGGGTGCAGATCGAAGTGCAAGCGCGGGTCAACAATGAGGGGATGACTCAGGTATTCATAGGCGTCTACGGCACTGATGGCTGGGCGATTGGCGAGGAGTTTTATGACCGGCGTGTCGGTGAGCATCACTGTACAGCGTTGAAGTGGGGCACCCAGCGGGCAAGAGAGATTGTCGCGGGAACTCAAGGATTCGTAGCGCCACATCGGGTGCAGCTGACCCTGAGTACGGTAATCACCGATGAGTCGGTATTGGCGTTGAGGCGCATGGAGATGACGGAGCGTGAGCGTTTCAAGCTCAGGTCAGAGGATGCGTGGGCAGAGTACCGGGCCGCCAAGACGGCCATGTTGGCCTTGATGCGCTTGACCAAGGTCGATCCCGTGATCTGGGCCGATCACAAGGAGCGGCTCCGGCAGGCGATCGACCGGCGCGCCTACGTACAGCGCGCCTATCTCGACTGACCTTGTCTCACCGCGGCAATTTTCACATAGCCCTTGAGGTTGTCCCCCTTGAGCCGCGTCACTTCGCCGCTGCAAAAGAAGCGGCTGCCGTCCTTATGCAGGTG
The DNA here is from genome assembly GCA_003525045.1 of Pseudomonas sp. Classification (GTDB taxonomy): domain Bacteria; phylum Pseudomonadota; class Gammaproteobacteria; order Pseudomonadales; family Pseudomonadaceae; genus Aquipseudomonas. Next base: position 772 of record DQGF01000174.1, read on the forward strand.
CCAGCGCTCATCTTCGCTGCGGCCTTGGGTGCGCGCGGATAACAGCTCATTTTCAGGCACCTCCGCCGCGCGATCCTCGGCAGAGAAAATGAAGTCGTAATAGGCACCTTCGACCTCGGCCTTGTTGTAACCGAAGATCAACTCGGCACCTTTGTTCCAGCTGGTGATGATGCCCAGTTCATCGAGGGTGATGATCGCGTAATCGCGGGTACTTTCGGCCACCAGGCGCATGCGTTCTTCGCCCAGGCGCAGCTCTTCTTCGGCTGCACGACGCTTGCTGATGTCGATGAAGGTCAGCACGGTGCCGTCGATGTGGTCTTCGCTGGAACGGTAGGGCAGCAGGCGCGCGATGTACCAGCGGTTGTCAGTGCTGCTCACTTCACGCTCGATCATGTTCAGCGACTCGAACACTAGCGCCGCATCGGCGGCCAGGTCTTCGTAGTGCAAGCGGTGGGTGATGTCGAGCAACGAGCGCCCGGTATCCACTGGCAACATGCTGAAAATATCAGTGGCGCGCGGGGTGAACCACTTGATGCGCATGCTGCGATCGACAAACACCGTGGCGATGTCGGTGGAGGCGATCAGGTTAGTCAGGTAGTCATTGATCTTGTCGGTTTCTTCGACCTTGGTTTTCAGCTCGTAATTGACCGTCAGCAACTCTTCGTTGATCGACTGCAGTTCCTCCTTGCTGGTTTCCAGCTCCTCGGTGGCCGAGCGCAGTTCTTCGTTGATCGCCTGCATTTCTTCGTTGGAAGCCTTGAGCTCTTCGCTGGAGACTTCCGATTGCTCGATGGTGTCCTGCAGGTGCAATTTGGTGCGTTGCAGTTCGCGCTCCAGATTGGACAGCACCTGGCTTTCGGTTTGTAGCACGGTGGTCGCCGTCAATTCCGAAGGGTCGACCTCCACCTCCTCGAATATCACCAGCACGTATTCGCCGTCCGACTCTTCATCCTTGTAGGGATGGGCGACGAGATCGATCAGGTAGCGCCGGTCGTCGCGTTTGATCGGTACTTCGCGGGATTTGACCGGCTGGCCGCTCTGCTGGACCTGGAACAGTGTGGTGCGGATTTCCAGGCGCAATTGAGGAAGAATCAGCGTCAGCAAGTTGCGCGACAATTCACCGCCGACATGCCGCAGGAAACGGCCGGCACTTTCGCTCATGTGCAAAATGTCGGCATTGGCATCGACAATCATGCTCGGTGGTGCGCACTGTTCCAGGGCTCGTTGATGGATATCGGCGACGGACAGTTTACGTGGCAGGCTGCTCTGCGGTGCCTGCTGGGAAACACTGGTTCGCACGTAGCCACCACGGGGCATGGTCGGGGTGCGACGGCTATTGGCCGTTCCTGTTTTAGCGCGAAAGATCCGGTTGCGTTTGTCTACCGGAGCGAACAATTCGTGGCACGCGTCCGCGCTCTCGGAAGAGCCGAGAAACAGGAAGCCGCCGGGGCGCAGGGCAAAGTGGAACATCTGCAGGATTTCGCGTTGCACCTCGCGATCCAGATAGATCAGCAGATTGCGACAAACGATCAGGTCGATTTGCGAGAAGGGCGGATCGGCCAACAGGCTGTGTTTGGCGAACAGGACCCTTTCGCGGACTTCCTTGCGAATTCGATAATGGTCGTTTTCCTTGGCGAAATAATGCCGCAATCGCGTCGGCGGTACGTCGGTAACGATGGCTTGCGGGTACAGACCGGCCCGGCCGACGCTGATGGCGCGCTCGTCGATGTCGGTGGCGAATAGCTGGAACGAGGCCGCGCTTCTGTCCAGTAGCAGCTGATCATTGAGCAGCATCGCCAGGCTGTAGGCTTCCTCGCCCGTGGAGCAGCCAGCGGACCAGACCCGGATCTCTTCTTTCTCGGGTTGCGCTGACACGGCGGCGCTGACCAGTTGCGGCACGACATCCCGCTCCAGGGCTTCGAAGGCTTCACGGTCGCGGAAGAAGTTGGTCACGCCGATCAGCATATCGCCCAGCAGTGCCTTGGTTTCCTCGGGGTTGCTTTGCAGGAAGCGGTAGTAGGCGCTCAGGTCCGGCTGGGCAGTGACCTGCATCCGTCGTTCGATCCGGCGCAACACGGTGGCCCGTTTGTAGTGTTTGAAATCATGGCCGGTGCCGGTGCGCAACTGGATAAGGATGTCGTGCAACAATTGTTCGGCAACCACGGCTTCGCGTTCGGATACGGCGGCAATGCTTTGTAATTCGGGATCGTTAGCGGTAGGCAAGCTGATTTCCTCCTGACAGCACCAGACAAAATGCACGCTCCCGGTGCGCATCGGCCAGGTCGCGGAAGAACAGATCGATGGAGGCATGGCGACCGATCAGGGGATTGGTAGGGCTGACCTCAAGAAGCCCGTCATTTATCGCCAGCCGCTGCGCCGGTGAAATGAGGTACACCCGGTTTTTCTCGATAGGCACCGTTTCGGTGACCTGCAGCACCGGCATCGTGGTCGATTCCTGGATGATTTTGTCGGCGAAGCTCTGGTGGTCGGGGGATAGATGGAGAATGATCACGAACGCCATGCCGTTGTCCAGCGGCATGTTTTCGAAAAACAGTTTGATGGCTTGCAGCCCGCCGGCCGACGCGCCAATGCCCACCACCGGAAAATCCAGGGTGCTGGGGCTCAAGGCCTTTCGCTCGGAAACAGTGTCCGAACGCTTAGGAATGGTGGTCATGACTTCGGCCTTTGGCAGCGACGGAAAGCGTCTTGAGTTCAAGCGAGGGGCAGCGCACTTCAATGAATCAGGATAATCCCGTTTTTCAATAACGCCTTCAAATATTTAGCGCCGAAATTGGAGTCACCCTCAATTCATCGACAACCCGATAAGCGATTGCACTCCCGCGGCTTCAAGTGAATGCCCCTGCCGGCCGATAACCCGAACAGTCCTTAATTTTCCTGGAAATCTTCGATGCTGTCGTATCACCAAAAGCGTTTTCTGATCGTCGATGATTTCTCGGATTTTCGCAGTTCCGTCAGGTCCATGCTGCGTGATCTCGGCGTCAAGGATGTGGACACCGCCGACACGGGTGAACAGGCGCTGCGCATGTGCTCGCAGAAGGCCTACGATTTCATCCTTCAGGATTTCCACCTGGGCGATGGCAAGAAGAACGGTCAGCAGGTACTCGAAGACTTGATGATCGAAAAGCTGATCAGCCATGAAAGCGTGTTCATCATGGTGACCGCCGAAACCAGCCAGGCCATGGTACTCAGCGCCCTGGAACATGAGCCCGATGCGTACCTGACCAAGCCTTTCAACCGATCCGGCCTGGCCCAGCGCCTGGAGCGGCTGTTACAGCGCAAGACCTTGCTCAAGCCGATTCTGCAGGCCCTCGACCGTGGCAGACCGGTTGAGGTGCTCAATGCCTGCATCGCCCTGTGCAAGCAAGACATTCGCTACTCGCCGCTGTGCCTGCGCTATCGCGCCGATGCCTTGCGCGAGCTGAATCAGAACGAGGCGCTGGAGCAGCTTTACCACAGCATCATTGCTGATCGACCTTTGCCCTGGGCGTTTGCCGGGCTGGGCAAGTTGCTATTCAGGCGCGGCCAGGTCGCTCAGGCCAACGGTGTCTACGCAAAAGCCCTGAAAGTGTTCCCGATGATGCCGGCCCTCTACGACGGCATGGCCGATGTGCTGGTCGCCGAAGGGGACACCAGGGCGGCCCAGCGGATATTGGAGGAAGCGATCCAATTGTCGCCATTGGCGGTACGTCGGCAAGCGCTGCTGGGCAAGCTGGCGATGACCAACGAAGATTTTGAAACCGCCTCCAAAGCCTATCGTCAGGCCGTGGCCCAAGGCGCGCAGTCACGCTTCAAGGACCCGGAGAGCAATCTCGGGCTGGCCCACGCCTTGATCAGCAAAGGCAGTGAAAAGGGTCTGAATTCCCGGACTCGACTGGAAATCAACACAACGCTGAGTGCGGTGGCCAAGGACACCCCTGCCGATCCCGGCCTGCAGATTCGTACGCGATTGATGAAAGCCACCAGCCTGTTGCTCAACGATGCCGAAACCGCCGAGAAGCTCACCGAACAGGCGATGAAGCGCCTCGACGACATGGAGCAGTTCATGAGCGTCGAAGCGGCGCTGGTGGTGGCCAAGCAACTGCAAATGCTCGGACAGGCCGATGCCGGCGCCTCGATGCTGAAAAACTGTGCGCAAATCTACGGTGACGATCCGGCGGTCATGCAGGGCATCGCCAAGCTGACCGACGACCCGAGCATCCTCAACGCCGGCAACGCGGCGGCTGAGATCAACCGCCAGGGTGTGCGGATGTACAAGACTGGCAACCTGGTGGAGGCCCGGGAGGTTTTCCGCAAAGCCTTGGCCTCGCAACCGAAGAACATCAGTATCGCCCTGAACCTGGCGCAGTCGCTGTTGCATGGCACTGATACCAGCGTGCCTTCGGCCGAACTGGAGGAATGTCGGACTTGCCTGAAAATGGTCAGTTTGATGCCCGACACCGACGCGCGTAACCCGCGTTATCAGAAACTGAAAATCAAGGCGTTCGGCAAATGAGCCAAGACAACCCGGCACTGGATTTCTCCACGGTGATTGCTTCCACCGTGCATGACATGAAGAACTCGCTGGCCCTGCTGATGCAGACCCACAGCCAATGGCTGGCGCGTTTGCCCGATCCGGCGCGGCAGTCCCGTGAGCAGGGCGTGATCGAGTACGAGTTCGCCCGCCTCGATGGCATGCTGGTGCAGTTGCTGGGGCTGTACAAACTCGGCATCAACCAGATGCCGTTGCAGCCGGCCTATCATGAGCTGGATGACTTCATCGAAGCGCAACTGGCGTGCCACCAGGATGTGTTCGCCAGCCGCGGCATCATGGCGACCTATGAAGTGGATCCGTTGAGCCCCCTGGGTTTCTTCGACCGGGAATTGATCGCTTCGGTGCTGGCCAACAGCATCAACAATGCCGTTCGTTACGCTCGCCACGCAGTGTTGATCAGCGTCAGCGATGAGGTCGGGCAACTGGTGCTGACCATCAACGATGACGGCGAGGGCTATCCCGTCGAGATGTTGGAGCGTCAGGCCGATTACGTGCAGGGCATCAACCACAGTAGCGGCAGTACCGGCCTGGGCCTGTACTTCGCCGGACGGATTGCCGCGTTGCATCAGCGCAATGGCGTCGGCGGGCGCACCGAAATCAGCAATGGCGGCCCTTTGGGCGGCGGCGTGTTCAGGCTCTATCTCCCCTGACGCACACAGCTCCTGCATTTTTACGCGTTGTGCTTGATATTCCGAACACGCGGAGCCTATTTTGTACAGGTCGCCGTTCGCGGCTCGCACAATAACAAGGATTGCGTCATGACAACCGATGGCCAGTGTTCACTCGCGCAGCGATTGACGGGCATTGATGAGATTGAATGTGTCACGCCGGACTTGAATGGTGTACCCCGTGGCAAGGTAATGACCGCCGAAGGTTTTCTCGAAGGCCGGCGTTTGCAGATGGCGCGGGGGGTGCTGCTGCAATGCATCATGGGCGGATATCCGCCAGCGCGTTTCTACGGCAGCGATGACGGCGACCTGGCACTGGTTCCCGACCCTGCGCAGATCCACCGTTTGCCCTGGAGCAAGCAACCGCGAGCCTTTGCCATTTGTGATGCGGATGAGTTGACTGGCGACAGCTCAAGATTGTCGACCCGCGGCCAGCTCAAGGCAGTCATTGCGCGTTACGCAGCCCTCGGCCTGGCACCGGTGGTGGCGACCGAGCTGGAATTCTTTGTCTTCGCGCCCAACACCGACCCGACTCAACCCTTCCAGCCACCGGTAGGCCTGGACGGTCGTCGCGAGGACGGTCATTCGGCGTTCAGCGTCAGTTCCAACAATGGCTTGCGGCCGTTCTTCAGTGAAGTCTATGCATGCATGGCGGCCC
>DQGF01000174.1:6941-13938 GCA_003525045.1 Pseudomonas sp.
GTCTATGCATGCATGGCGGCCTTGGGCTTGCCACGCGATACCTTCATGCACGAGATGGGCATCAGCCAGTTCGAGATCAACCTGCTGCACGGCGATCCGTTGCTGCTGGCCGACCAGACCTTCCTGTTCAAACATCTGCTCAAGGAAGTCGCGCTCAAGCATGGTTTGAACGTGGTGTGCATGGCCAAGCCCCTGGCGCACACGCCGGGCAGTTCGATGCACATTCACCAGAGCATCGTCGAGATCGGCACCGGGCGTAACGTGTTCAGCGACGAGAACGGTGAGCCGACCGCGACCTTCCGTCACTTCATTGCCGGTCAGCAGGCGGGCATGGCGGACTTCACCGCGTTGTTCGCGCCGAATGTGAACTCCTACCAGCGCTTGTGCCATCCGTTCGCATCACCGAATAATGCCTGCTGGTCCCACGACAACCGTGCGGCCGGTTTGCGCATTCCGGCCAGTTCGCCGCTTGCGCGGCGGGTCGAGAACCGTTTGCCGGGCGCTGATGCCAATCCGTATCTGGCGATTGCCGCGAGCCTCGCGGCGGGGTTATATGGCATCGAAAATCGACTGGAGCCGAGCGAGCCGATTCAGGGCGAATTCGAGGTGCCGGATAATCTTTCATTGCCTTGTACCTTGCATGCCGCTCTCGAGCGTCTGAAACGTAGTCAATTGGCGAAGGAACTGTTTGGCAAGGAGTTCATCGAAGGCTACGTCGCTTCGAAGACCCTGGAGTTGACCAGCTTCTTTGATGAAATTACTCCCTGGGAGCGGCGTGTTTTAGCGACTCAGGCCTGACGATCCGTCGACATCGGGCTATCTTTTCGGATAGCCCGTTTCTCACTGCAAGGAGCCGCTCGGAACGCCGATGCGCCAAATCTGGAAACCCTTTCGAGCGCTTTATTTCGCCTCGCTGATGATGTTGATCGGCTCCGGCTTGCTGAGTACTTACCTGGCCCTGCGCCTGGCCGCCGATCATGTCGACAGCCTGTGGGTCGGTGCGTTGATGGCGGCCAACTATTTCGGCCTGGTGCTGGGTGGCAAGATCGGCCACCGGCTGATAGCCCGGGTCGGCCATATTCGAGCCTATTCGGCTTGTGCCGGGATTGTCGGCGCGGCGGTGCTGGGCCATGGCTTGGTGGACTGGCTACCCGCTTGGCTATTTCTACGGGTCATCGTCGGCCTCGGCATGATGTGCCAATACATGGTCATCGAAAGCTGGCTCAACGAGCAGGCGGAAGCCAAGCAGCGGGGCATCGTGTTCAGCGGCTACATGATCGCGTCATACCTGGGACTGGTGTTGGGTCAGCTGATTCTGGTCATGCATCCGGGCCTGGGTCTGGAACTGCTGATGCTGGTCGCCCTGTGCTTCGCCCTGTGTCTGGTGCCGGTGACCCTGACCCACCGAATTCACCCGGCGCCATTGCATCCGGCGCCGATGGAGCCGCGGTTCTTTATCAAGCGCGTGCCGCAATCGTTGAGCACGGTGCTCGGGGCGGGGTTGATCGTCGGTTCGTTCTACGGTCTGGCGCCGCTATACGCCTCGCAGCAAGGCTTATCCACGGAGCAAGTCGGTTTGTTCATGGGTAGCTGCATTTTCGCCGGCCTGCTGGTGCAGTGGCCGCTGGGTTGGCTGTCCGATCGTTATGACCGGGCGCTGTTGATCCGCTGTTTTGCCTTCAGCCTGGCCCTGGCCGCATTGCCACTGGCGATCATGAAACAGGTGCCGCTGGAGGTGCTGTTCATCGCCGGTTTCCTCTGCTCGTTGGTTCAGTTCTGCCTGTATCCGTTGGCGGTGGCGTTCTCCAATGACCATGTCGAGGGTGATCGTCGGGTATCCCTGACGGCGATGCTGCTGGTGACCTATGGCGTCGGTGCCAGTATCGGACCGCTGGCGGCAGGGGTGCTGATGAAGCTGTTCGGCAGCCAGATGCTGTATGCCTTCTTCAGTTTCTTCGCGTTGGTGCTGGTATGGCGGATTCGCCCGAAAGCGGTCACCAATCTGCACCAGGTGGACGATGCGCCGCTGCATCACGTCGCCATGCCGGACAGTATGTCGAGTTCACCGCTGGTGGCGTGTCTTGATCCACGGGTCGATGAGCTGGTGGTGCAGGAGCAGATGCAGAACCCGATCGAGCCTGAGTCGGACCCTGAGCCCGAGCCGGAGACCGAAACCGAAACAGATTCGTCCTCGGAAGACGCTGACCTGGGGCGCGAGCAAAGCTTTACCGAGGCCAGGCCTTAACCACTGATCCTCGATATCCGGGCATAAAAAACGGGCAGTCTCCGAATGGGGCTGCCCGTTTTTTTGGGAGCGTTGGATCAGAAGTCGTCTTTGTCGAAGCGCCGCGCTTCGCGCTGAAGCTGATAGACGAACCGTTCGACCTGACGCTGCACCAGCCCGCTCATGTTGTGAAAGCGTACGCCGGCGAAGGTGGTGGAGATTCTTTCCTCGAAATGCAGGTATCGCAGTTCGACCGGTGCCGTCATTTTGCCAAAGGGCAGGGCGGCGGCGAAGCGGTCGTAAACCTGGCCCAGTTGCAGGCTGCTGCTGACGTCGCCTTCGAAGCGCAACTTGCAACCGGTGGCGGAAATGTCCAGCAATTTGCCGCTGATCGGTGCCTTGAGCTTTTCACCGTCCAGATCGACGTTGACCAGTTGCGCCAGCTTCAACGCTGCGCGAAAGGCATTGCGGCGCTGGTGATAGACCACTTGATCGGGCAGGGGGCCGAGGTAGCAGCGGGTATCGCCGGACTCGTCGAGGGTCAGTGGGCCGTTGCTTTCCCAGGCAATGCGCACGCCGTCGTGGAAGCCTTCAACTTTGAAAGGTTCGCCAGCCAGCAGGAAGCGTTCACCGTCGCGGGGAATCACTTCATCCAGAGCGATCGTTTTACGTTCACGGTCGATGTCCACCAGATAGCTCTGGAAGCGCTGGCGGCGCTCGTGGAACGTGATGATCAGCGGATCATGGCTTTCTTGCAGCTGACGCAGGTTGCCGGAGATTTCCAGGGGCGTGGTGAGCACCTTGGGTGGCTGCGGAGCATCTTCCGCACGTAAGGCATTGGACACGGTTCATCAATCTCCAGACAAAATATGACTGCGGCTAGCCAGCATTTTGCCAGCATGTTTTGCGTCTTGATAGGGCAAGCGTATTAGCAGGCTCAAGCCTGACTGAGCGTGCGCGGCTTCACGAGCGTGGAGAATGATCCGCTGGCATTGTAGAGCGCTGGCGGCTCACCGCCGGTGAGGATTTTCAGCTGGGTGGCCGTGGCGGCCTGCTGCATCACAATCGACTGGCCATTGTTGAGGTTTGCGGCCTGGCATTGGGCCAGAAGGTCGGTCAGCACATCGCTTTGTGCCAGCAACTGTTCACCCAGGCTCGATTGGCTGGCCAATTGCTCAAGGCCCTGGCGATTGGTGGGCAGGTTGAGACTGGCGAGGATTTCACTGCGCTTGCGGCCATGCTGTTCGAGCAGAATGATCAAGGCCTGCTTCTGCGCCAGAATCTCTTCGAGCAGTGGCATGTCGCGACCGTGCAAGGCGATGGATTCGGTTTGCAGCAACTCCAGCAAGTGTTGCGCCGGAGCAAAGTCATCGGTGATCAATTGCAGCAGATTAGTGTCGTGCATGGCTGGCCTTGGGTTTTAAGCGTCCAAAAGCCTGGCGCGGGCCGTGGCCTAGCGCTGGGCTTCGAAGTTGAGCAGTTTGCTGGCTACACGGTTGCTGTCGACTTTATAGCTGCCATCGGCAATCGCTGCTTTCAACTCGGCCACCCGGGCTTTGTCGACGGCAGGCTGATCGCGCAGCGTGTCAGTGACCTTCTGCAACTGTTGAGCCTCATTGCTGAGGTGTACCGATTCGCCGCTTTTGACGGTACTGGCCTGTTCGGCCGGAGTATTCAGCGGTGCGGATTTGCCGGCTTCGGCAGTGTCCCTGGCAGCGCTGGTACGTGTACTGCCCGTCAGTGACGAGGAGCTGTTCAATCGGCTGAAATCGATGACCATGATAAAAAACCTCTGGGTATTTGGACGCTTGCCATGTTTTCGGCCATACCCGGGAAAACTTTAGGCCCATTTCTCAATGAGCTTGCGCGCGTCAGCGCTTGCCCTGCATGGAGCACAGTTTAGGGAACAGTCGGGTGGCGCGCCACATCTTCACCGACACAGAGCCCACGAACCGCGAGTCCTACATGGCCACTTCCACCTGGCCAGGCGCGATGACTTGCGCCTTGATGACCCGCTGGGAGTTGAGGTTTTTCACTCGAATCTGTTCACGCAAGCCGCCGTTGGACAGCGCTTCACCCGGCATGCGCACGCTGAGCGTACCACTGCGGGCGGTAATCACCACTTGGTCGCCCTTGCTGATGACTTCAGCCTGTTCCATGTGCACCAGGGTGACGACCTGGTCAGTGACCATCGGCCGGGTCAGTTTCTGCCCGATCGCCTGGTCGACCGAGGTCAGGTAACCCTGATTGATCAGGCTGATGTCACGCTCACGCAATGTCACATCCTCGGGCTCGACAATACCCGCGCGGCGCAGGGGCCGGGTGGTGGTGACGATGTCGCGAAACAGGCGCACTTGAGCGGGTACGAAGACGGTCCAGGGGGAGGCGCCCTCGCAGCGCACCTTGACCGTGACCCGACCCAGCGGCTTGGCCGGGCTCTCGAGGGTCGCTGTCAATTCCTTGTCGCACATCGGCATGCGCAGCCGCGGATCGAGCTGGTTGACCTGGATCTCGTAGCGACCTTCGGTTTGACTGGTCGCCAAATAGTCTTCTACGGTGAATTCAAGAAAGCCTTGGGTGACGCCGATAAGCATGTCAGGCAAGGTAACTGCGTCAGCAAGGGCAGGGCTGCCGGCGTTGAACAGGCACACGGCCGACATCGCACAGAGCAATCTGCGGTACGTTGATGTCAGGCGTCGGAAAAATGTCGGGTCTGTGTTCATAAGAGTTAAAAAGCAAGCGCCGTGCCGTTTAGTGATGAATGTGCGTCGCAACACACTTAGCGTTGGTGTAGGAGTCTGGGCATGGCGGGTGTAATGGATTCGGTAAACCAGCGCACGCAACTGGTAGGGCAGAATCGCCTTGAGCTGTTGTTGTTCCGTCTCGACGGCCAGCAGTTGTATGGGATCAACGTATTCAAGGTGCGTGAGGTGCTGCAATGCCCCAAGCTGACCCTGATACCCAAGTCCAATCCTGTCGTGTGCGGTGTGGCGAATATTCGTGGGGCGACTATTCCGATTCTCGATCTGGCAATGGCGACCGGTTCCGGTCGGTTGCTGGATCAAAGCAATCCCTTCGTGATCATCACGGAGTACAACACCAAGACCCAGGGTTTCCTGGTGCGCTCGGTGGAACGCATCGTCAACATGAACTGGGAGGAGATCCATCCGCCACCCAAGGGCACGGGACGCGATCATTACCTGACGGCGGTGACCCGGGTCGACAATCAGTTAGTCGAAATCATCGACGTCGAGAAGGTGCTGGCGGAAGTCGCACCGACACCGGAAGCGATTTCCGTCGGCGTGGTGGATGTCGACACCCGGCACAAGGCCCTGTCCTTGCGCGTGCTGACGGTCGACGACTCGTCGGTGGCGCGCAAGCAGGTCTCGCGTTGCCTGCAAACGGTGGGTGTCGAAGTGGTGGCGTTGAACGACGGTCGGCAAGCGCTGGATTACCTGCGCAAGCTGGTCGACGAGGGCAAGAAACCGGAAGAAGAGTTCCTGATGATGATTTCCGACATCGAGATGCCGGAAATGGACGGGTACACGCTGACGGCCGAGATCCGCAACGACCCGCGCATGCATAAACTTCATATCATCCTGCATACTTCGTTGTCCGGTGTGTTCAATCAGGCGATGGTCAAGAAAGTCGGTGCCGATGACTTCCTGGCCAAATTCCGACCTGATGACCTGGCATCCCGGGTAGTCGACCGGATCAAAGCAGCAGACATCAGCTAGGGGCCTTCTGCCCCTGGCGGTCAACACGATTTAAGAGGCGGTATCTTTGTCTACGGGTAATTTGGATTTCGAACAGTTCCGGGTCTTCCTGGAAAAAGCCTGTGGCATTTTGCTCGGTTTAAACAAGCAGTACCTGGTCTCGAGCCGTCTCAACAAACTGATGGAACAGCAAGGCATCAAGTCCCTGGGTGAGCTGGTTCAGCGCATCCAGACCCAGCCGCGCAGCGGTTTGCGCGAAAGGGTGGTCGATGCCATGACCACCAACGAAACACTGTGGTTTCGTGACACCTATCCGTTTGAAGTCTTGAAGAACAAGGTGCTGCCCGAAGCGATCAAGGCTGCTCCCGGCCAGCGCCTGCGGATCTGGTCGGCGGCGTGTTCGTCGGGGCAGGAACCGTATTCGCTGTCGATGTCCATCGATGAGTTCGAGCGGGTCAACTTGGGCCAGTTGAAGATGGGGGTGCAGATCGTCGCCACCGACCTGTCCGCAACCATGTTGACCAACTGCAAGACGGGCGAGTACGACAGCCTGGCCATCGGCCGCGGACTGTCACCCGAACGCCTGCAGCGTTATTTCGACCCGAAAGGGCCGGGCCGCTGGGCCGTCAAGGCACCGATCAAGAGCCGGGTGGAGTTTCGCTCGTTCAACCTGCTGGACAGCTACGCGGCTCTCGGCAAGTTCGACATCGTGTTCTGCCGCAACGTGCTGATCTACTTCTCCGCCGAGATGAAGAAGGACATCCTGTTGCGTATACACGGGACGTTGAAGCGCGGCGGTTATCTGTTCCTCGGCGCTTCCGAAGCGCTGAATGGTTTGCCGGATCATTACCAGATGGTCCAGTGCAGCCCGGGGATCATTTACCAGGCGAAATGATGGGTTTGGCGGTATCAAAAAACGGGAGCCCTCAAGGGCTCCCGTTATTTTTTGCCTATCAAATACCTCACCAACACCACATGACCCTGTAGGAGCGAGGCTTGCCCGCGAAAGCGGTGTGTCATTGAGCATTAATGTCGACTGACACACCGCTTTCGCGAG
>DQGF01000294.1:0-124 GCA_003525045.1 Pseudomonas sp.
GCCTTGGCTTCTTCCACGGCACGGTTCAGGTGCTTGGCGGCGGTGGTGTATTCGCCACGCAGGAAGATGTAGCCACGGTAGGTTTTCAGCGCGCGAGCACTGATCAGCATGCCTTCGATCAGCA
>DQGF01000294.1:431-9980 GCA_003525045.1 Pseudomonas sp.
GCGATCAGCATGCCTTCGATCAGCAGATGGGGCAGTTGCTCCATCAGCATGCGGTCTTTCCAGGTGTTCGGCTCCATTTCATCCGCGTTGCACAGCAGGTAGCGGATGTTGATGGATTCGTCCTTGGGCATCAGGCCCCACTTAACGCCAGTGGGGAAGCCTGCACCGCCGCGACCTTTGAGGCCGGCGTCTTTCACGGTCTGGACGATGTCGTCCTGGGCCATGTCGGCGAAGGCTTTGCGCGCAGCGGCGTAACCGTTCTTGGCCTGGTACTCGTCGAGCCAGACAGCTTCGCCGTCGTCACGCAGACGCCAGGTCAGCGGGTGAGTCTCGGCCGAACGCTTGATGCGGTTGGCAGGACCGAAGGAAGTCAGGGTCATACGTAGCCCTCGAGCAATTTGGCGACGCCGGCAGGCTGTACATCACCGAATGTGTCGTCGTCGATCATCAACGCCGGCGCCTTGTCGCAGTTGCCGAGGCAGCAGACCGGCAGCAGGGTGAAACGACCGTCGGCGGTGGTCTGGCCCAGGCCGATGCCCAGATTGCTCTGGAGTTCGCTGACTACGGATTCATGGCCACCGATGTAGCAGACCATGCTGTCGCAGACGCGAATGATGTGGCGGCCGACCGGCTGACGGAAGATCTGGCTATAGAACGTCGCCACGCCTTCAACGTCGCTGGCCGGGATGCCGAGCATCTCGCCGATGGCGTAGAGCGCGCCGTCAGGCACCCAGCCACGTTCCTTCTGGACGATCTTCAGGGCTTCGATCGACGCCGCGCGCGGGTCTTCGTAGTGATGCAGCTCGTGCTCGATGGCCGAGCGCTCGGTTTCGCTCAGGGCGAAACGGTCTGTCTGGATAAGCGTGCTGTTCATGCTTAGCGGTCCACGTCGGCCATAACGAAATCGATACTACCCAGGTACGCGATCAAGTCCGCGACCATGCTGCCTTTGATCACCGAAGGGATCTGCTGCAGGTGCGGGAAGCTTGGAGTGCGAATCCGGGTGCGGTAGCTCATGGTGCCGCCATCGCTCGTCAGGTAATAACTGTTGATGCCCTTGGTCGCTTCGATCATCTGGAAGGATTCGTTGGCCGGCATGACCGGGCCCCACGAAACTTGCAGGAAGTGCGTGATCAGGGTCTCGATGTGCTGCAGCGTGCGCTCTTTCGGCGGCGGCGTGGTCAGCGGGTGATCCGCCTTGTACGGGCCTTCCGGCATGTTGCGCATGCACTGCTCGATGATCTTCAGGCTCTGGCGCATTTCTTCGACACGCACGATGCAACGGTCATAGGCATCGCCATTGACCGCCAGCGGGACTTCGAATTCGAAGTTCTCGTAGCCGGAGTACGGACGAGCCTTGCGCAGGTCGAAATCGCAACCGGTCGAACGCAGGCCAGAACCGGTGACGCCCCATTCCAGGGCTTCCTTGGTGTTGTAGGCCGCGACGCCGATGGTCCGGCCACGCAGGATGCTGTTGTCCAGGGCGGCTTTCTGGTATTCGTCCAGACGCTTTGGCATCCACTCGATGAAGTCTTTCACCAGTTTTTCCCAGCCACGCGGCAGGTCGTGAGCGACGCCACCAATGCGGTACCAGGCCGGGTGCAGACGGAAGCCGGTAATGGCTTCGATCACCGTGTACGCCTTCTGACGGTCGGTGAAGGTGAAGAACACCGGGGTCATGGCGCCGACGTCCTGGATGTAAGTCCCCAGGAACAGCAGGTGGCTGGTGATCCGGAAGAACTCGGCCATCATGATGCGGATGACGTCGACCTTCTCGGGCACCTTGATGCCGGCCAGCTTCTCGACCGAGAGCACGTATGGCAGGTTGTTCATCACGCCGCCGAGGTAGTCGATACGGTCGGTGTACGGAATGAAGCTGTGCCAGGACTGACGCTCGGCCATCTTCTCGGCACCACGGTGGTGGTAACCGACGTCCGGCACGCAGTCGACGATCTCTTCACCGTCCAGCTGCAGAATGATGCGGAACGCACCGTGGGCGGAAGGGTGGTTCGGGCCAAGGTTGAGGAACATGTAGTCCTCATTCGGGCCGGAACGCTTCATGCCCCAGTCTTCAGGCTTGAAGCGCGCGGCTTCTTCCTCAAGCTGTTGCTTGGCCAGGGTCAGGCTGAACGGGTCGAACTCGGTAGCACGGGCCGGGAAGTCCTTGCGCAGCGGGTGACCTTCCCAGGTCGGCGGCATCATGATGCGGGTCAGGTGCGGGTGGCCGGCGAAATTGATGCCGTACATGTCCCACACTTCACGCTCGTACCAGTTGGCGTTCGGCCAGATGCCGGTCACGGTCGGCACGCTGAGGTCGCTCTCGGACAAGGCGACCTTGATCATGACGTCACTATTACGTTCGATCGACATCAAGTGATAGAACACAGTGAAGTCGGCGCCACTTGGCAGCCCTTGACGCTTGGTGCGCAGACGCTCGTCCACGCCGTGCAGGTCATAGAGCATGACGTACGGCTTGGGCAGGTTACGCAGGAAGGTCAGGACTTCGACGAGTTTGGCGCGGGCAACCCAAAGCACCGGCATGCCGGTGCGGGTAGGCTGGGCGGTGAACGCCTCGGCGCCAAAACGGTTGTTCAGTTCGACGACCACATCCTGGTCGTCTGCCTTATAAGGCGGGATGTACAGAGCACTGCCTGTAGTCATGGTTATTTATCGCTTTCGGTCAACGTAAAGAATGAAGCCAGTTTCTCGTTCTTTTTAAAGAAGCAGATCTGGATCAGACTTCGTCGGGGCTGCGCAGGTTGGTTACCTGAATACGCTGTTCGCGGCGCTGTTCCTTTTGCGAAGGCATCTCGGCGCGATACACGCCTTGATCACCGACGACCCAGGAAAGGGGGCGACGCTCCTGGCCAATCGACTCCTGCAACAGCATCAAGCCTTGCAGAAAAGCTTCAGGGCGGGGCGGGCAGCCAGGCACGTAGACGTCCACGGGCAGGAACTTGTCCACCCCTTGAACGACGGAGTAGATGTCATACATGCCACCGGAGTTGGCGCACGAACCCATGGAGATAACCCATTTAGGTTCGAGCATTTGCTCGTAGAGACGCTGAATGATCGGCGCCATCTTGATGAAGCAGGTACCGGCGATAACCATGAAATCCGCCTGACGCGGCGATGCCCGGATAACCTCGGCGCCAAAGCGCGCGATGTCGTGGGGCGCCGTGAAGGCGGTGGTCATTTCCACGTAGCAGCACGAAAGACCGAAGTTATACGGCCACAGGGAGTTCTTGCGCCCCCAGTTGATCGTGCCGTTCAGCACGTCTTCGAGCTTGCCCATGAAAATGTTTTTGTGGACTTGATCTTCTAACGGATCGGAAACGGTTTCCCGCTCGCCAATCGGATACTGCTCGTTAGGAGCATCGGGGTCGATCCTGGTGAGATTGTATTGCATTGCCAAAGCCTCATTGTTTCAGCTTCGCTTGCCGCTTACGACGAGCTTCCGGAGCCCAGTCAAGGGCGCCCACTCGGAATAGGTAGACAAGGCCTGCCAACAGAATTGCTATGAAAACGAGAGCTTCGACGAATCCGGTCCAGCCGCTTTCGCGGACGGACACAGACCAGGCAAAGAGAAAAAGGGCTTCGATATCGAAGATCACGAAGAGCATCGCGACCAGATAGAATTTGGCTGAGAGCCGCAAGCGGGCGCCACCTGTAGGTAGCATGCCGGACTCGAACGGTTCGTTTTTACTGCGGCCCCAGGCTTTTGACCCGAGGAGGCTGGAGACGCCGAGCATGAAGGCGCAAAGGCCGACAACGCCCAGAAGGAAAATGGCAAAGCCCCAGTTGTGGGCCATGAGTCCTGTCGCTTCGGGCATGCTGGTAATCCTTAACAGAGAGCAAAGGTCTCTGAGCTTGAAAAGAAACAAAGCAGTGACGATATGTCGCAGCAATCGATCCCGCTGATTTTATGGCTAAACACCCAGCAAGTAAAATTCAGATAGCGAAATTATTGACCGGAATAAGGACATGACGGGCCTCCGGGGCCCTGTAGCCCATGCGTGGCGGGCATTAGCAGGCATTTCGTTAATTATGTTTTGTAAGGAATGTAACGAACATATATTTGCCTAAATGATAATCAATATTGTTTGCGACGGTTTTTAAACTGTTTAGCGGGCCAGTGAGCGGGAAGTTGTCTTATATGCGCGTTACTGCATGTAGTGGGCGGGGTCGTTTTACCTTGTTCTTTTGATCGAGAAACTGCCCTGGATCATTGTTTTCCAGCGCATCTGCCCCCTGTAGGAGCGAGGCTTGCCCGCGAAGAACGATGGCGCGGTATGCCCGCAGGACCGCGTCGCATTCTTCGCGGGCAAGCCTCGCTCCTACAAGGGCGGGGAAATTCCGGGTAAAAAAACGCCCCGAACCAGTCGGGGCGTCAGATGTGCGGCATTGCGGTTAGCTTTCTATGCGGTCCGCAACGGCCGTTTGTTCAGGTGCAGCCGATCAGTGAAACTGTTCTTCTTCAGTCGAACCGGTCAGCGCGGTCACCGAAGACGAGCCGCCCTGGATCACGGTGGTCATGTCATCGAAGTAGCCAGTGCCCACTTCCTGCTGGTGAGCCACGAAGGTGTAACCCTTGGCGGCGTCAGCGAACTCTTGCTCTTGCAGCTTCACGTAGGCAGTCATGTCGTTGCGGGCGTAGTCGTGCGCCAGGTTGAACATGCTGTGCCACATGTTGTGAATGCCGGCCAGGGTGATGAATTGGTGCTTGTAGCCCATGGCGGACAGTTCGCGCTGGAACTTGGCGATGGTCGCGTCGTCCAGGTTTTTCTTCCAGTTGAAGGAAGGCGAGCAGTTGTACGACAGCAGTTGGTCCGGGTATTCCTTTTTGATCGCTTCGGCGAAGCGACGAGCCTCGTCCAGATCCGGCTTGGCGGTTTCGCACCAGATCAGGTCGGCGTACGGCGCGTAGGCCAGGCCGCGAGCGATGGCCTGGTCGAGACCGGCGCGCACTTTGTAGAAGCCTTCCTGGGTACGTTCGCCCGTCACGAATGGCTGGTCGTACGGGTCGCAATCGGAGGTCAGCAGGTCAGCCGCGTTGGCGTCGGTACGGGCCAGGATGATGGTCGGAGTGCCGGCCACGTCAGCCGCCAGACGAGCAGCGGTCAGCTTCTGTACGGCTTCCTGGGTAGGAACCAGTACCTTGCCGCCCATGTGGCCGCATTTTTTCACGGAAGCCAGTTGGTCTTCGAAGTGAACGCCGGCAGCGCCTGCTTCGATCATGCTCTTCATCAGCTCGTAAGCGTTCAGTACGCCGCCGAAACCGGCTTCAGCGTCAGCCACGATCGGCGCGAAGTAGTCGATGTAACCTTCGTCGCCCGGGCCTTTGCCGGCTTTCCACTGGATCTGGTCGGCACGGCGGAACGAGTTGTTGATGCGCTTGACCACGGTTGGAACCGAATCCACCGGGTACAGCGACTGGTCCGGGTACATCGATTCGGCGGAGTTGTTGTCCGCAGCGACTTGCCAGCCCGACAGGTAGATCGCCTGGATGCCGGCTTTGACTTGTTGTACAGCCTGGCCGCCGGTCAGGGCGCCCATGCAGTTGACGAAATCTTTCTCAGGGCGGAAGGAAGGCTTGGCACCCTGGGTGACCAGGTTCCACAGCTTCTCGGCGCCCAGTTTTGCAAAGGTGTGCTCAGGTTGAACCGAGCCACGCAGGCGGACGACGTCAGCAGCGGAGTAAGCGCGTGTCACGCCTTTCCAGCGTGGGTTTTCAGCCCAGTCTTTTTCGAGGGCTGCAATTTGCTGTTCGCGTGTCAGTGCCATGGAGATAAACCTCGTCGCGTCTTTTACGGAAAGTTGTTCTGCGGTGGAAAACTCATGCTCGCTGACCAGAAGCTTAGATGGTCAAGTCGGATTCGGCGGGGATGGCGACGGGATGAACGATGGGCTCGAGGGGGAAGTGAGCAGGTAAGGGCGAACTGGCGAGCGCATTCGGGCGTCGTGGGCCTTGGTGCGAACTTCAGTATGGAGCCGGGTTACCTAATTACGCTTCCGTCCCTCGGGACAACTTCGTTCCAGTCGGCAACCTCGTCAAACACACCTTGTGGGCGGTACAGACACGAAGCGGCTCGCGGGGTAGGTGCGAACGGCGCCTCGAAGGCCCTTGCCAGGGCCCCTGATTAGCGGGAGCGAGGCCATCATGCCTTTGCTTTTTTGTATCGTCAAACGTTTTGTAGTGCTTTTTTTTAAGCACTACATCTTTGGTCTAATACGACTAATCAGTCAGTTTTTGGTGGTTTAGTCCAAAGTATCGACTTTCACCCGCAGGGTCATGTCATCCCGGCCCTGGGTCGAGTAGCTGCGGGTCAGGCCCTGTTTGTCGGCCTGGGTCTGGCGATTCACGCCGGCCAGGGTGATCCATTCGCCCAGTCGTCCCGTGACCGTTGTGTCGGTACTTTGCACGTTCACTACATCGGGACGTTCCTGGCTGATACGGTCACGATTGGTACTGATCGCCAGGTGAACGGTTTCGCCGGTGACGCTGGCGGTGACGTAGAAACCCTGGGTGACGTTGCGGTACTCGGCCTGGCTGCGCAGGTCTCCGTAAGAATCGGTCTGGGTGCTGGTCAGCGGCACGCTCTGGCCGACCTGGATCAGTGCCGGCGCACCTTCGCTGGCCTGGATCTGTTGGATGCCGCCGTCGCGACTGTCTGTGCTGCGATTGATGATTCGGGTCTGACTTGGTTTGGCACCGTTCACGGAGTAACCCTGATCGCCCTGGAAGTTGTTTTCGTTCGTATCGACGGTGATCAGCAGGCGCTTGGGTGCGGTGTCGAGTTGGGCGATAAGGGCTTTAAGTTCGTCGATCTTGTGCTTATCGGCGTTGACGATCAGTTGGTTGCCGTAGGCGCTGACCTGGCCATCCTTGCCGATGAAATCCTGCGCCATCGGGAGCATGTCGGCGCTGGTGTGATAGTTCAAAGGCACGATCTCGGTGGCGGCCATGACCGAGCAACTGCAGGTCAGCAGCAGCGTGGTGAGCAGGGTGCGTAGGGACATGTCCGTTATCTCCGGCTGTGTAGGGTATGCAGGAGCGAGCTTGCTCCGGGCGGCGTTCCGACGATGGACATAAGGCCGCCGAGGGGTGTCAGATTCGCGCGTTATCGTTGACAACCATCGCGGGCAAGCCACGCTCCTACAGGGGGTTGATATTGCCAGTTTGTCGGCCTGGGGTGGGGCAAGTTGAATCGTAGACAGCAAAACGCCCCGGCATCGGGGGATGGCGGGGCGTTTTGCGGTGTTCTTCAGGGCCTTTTCGCGAGCAAGCCCGCTCCCACATTAGATTTGTGAGTTGCCACAGCTTTCGGCAACGCCATAAATCCAGTGTGGGAGCGGGCTTGCTCGCGAAAGGGCGCGACTCGGTATTAATCCGAATGACGCACCATATCCACATGCGGAATCCCGGCTTCGAGGAATTCCTCACTGACCAGGCTGAAGCCCAGGCGTTCATAGAACGCCGTAGCCTGCACTTGTGCGCTCAACTTCTGCTGTTTCAGCCCGCGCTTCTCGGCTTCACCGATCACCGCTTGCATCAACGCATCGCCGACTTTCAAACCGCGCCAGTCCTTGAGCACTGACACCCGGCCGACGTGGCCATCAGGCAGCAGGCGGGCGGTGCCGATCGGAAAGTCGCCTTCGAAGGCCAGAAAATGCACCGCTGTCGCGTCATCGGCATCCCATTCCAGCTCAGGCGGAACGGATTGCTCGGCGATGAACACCGTTTCACGAATGCGCCGGATCTCGGCGTTGTCCTTTTGCCAGTCTGCGACACGTACGTGAATCTTATTCATCGGCAAACCCCAGGCTTCCTTGCTTGATCAGTTCACACAGCAGGCCGCGACCGTCTTCGTCGCTCAGCCAGTCGCCGAGGTTATCGACGTGCAACGCGTCGGCGGCGCAAATCATCTTCAGCAGCTCGCGCAGTTTGCCCGGCAGGTACCGGCTCTGGCCGCTGGCGAACAGCAGCAGGTCGTCATCGACTTCGGACCAGGCCATGCGCGCGCTTGGGTTACGGATCAGAACCGCGCCTTGCTCAAGGCTGGCGAGCAGGTCGTCTTCTTCGATGTCTTCCGGGCCCACCACCAGTTCCGGATAGCGCGGCTCGGTCATGAACTGGCCGAACCAGGTCAGCAGCAGGCGCTCGTCGCTCATGTGCTCGGCCAGCAGGCCTTTCAAGCGATCGAGGGCGTCGTGCTGGATCTGGTGCGGATCGACCGCAGGCAGCGCGTCGGCGTCGGTGTAGCGCTCTTCGTCCGGCAGGAACTGGCTGAGGAAGTCGGTGAAGTGGGTCAGCACTTCAGCGGCGCTCGGTGCACGGAAGCCGACCGAGTAAGTCAGGCAGTCGTCGACGGCCACGCCGCAATGGGCCAGGCGCGGCGGCAGGTACAGCATGTCGCCCGGTTCCAGTACCCATTCGTCGGTCGCTTCGAAGTCGGCAAGGATGCGCAGGTCGGCGTGTTGCAGCAGCTTGCTCTCGGAATCGCACATCTGGCCGATTTTCCAGTTGCGCTTGCCATGGCCCTGCAGCAGGAACACGTCGTAGTTATCGAAGTGCGGACCCACACTGCCACCCGGGGCGGCAAAGCTGATCATCACGTCGTCGATGCGCCAGCTCGGCAGGAAGCGGAAGTTTTCCAGCAGCTCGGCGACTTCCGGTACGAACTGGTCAACGGCTTGAACCAGCAGGGTCCAGTCACGTTCCGGAAGCTTGCTGAACTCGTCTTCGGCGAACGGGCCGCGGCGCAACTCCCAAGGGCGCTCGCCGTTTTCGATGATCAGGCGCGACTCAACTTCTTCTTCCAGCGCCAGGCCGGCCAGTTCGTCGGCGTCGATCGGGCTTTCGAATTCAGGAATCGCCTGGCGGATCAGCAGGGGTTTTTTCTGCCAGTAGTCGCGCAGGAACTCACGCGCCGTGATGCCGCCCAGAAGTTGAAGAGGAATGTCAGGATTCATGTGTAACCTATTGAAAAAAAGCACTTTTCAGACGGGAATAAAAACGCCCGGCGCTGCCGGGCGTCTCAAACGGGTAAAGCGGTCGATCAGATGCGCTTGGCTTGCTCTACAGCGTTGCCGATGTAGTTCGCCGGAGTGAGCAATTTCAGCTCGGCCTTGGCCGCGGCTGGCATGTCCAGGCCGTCGATGAAAGTTTGCAGTGCTTGAGGGCTGATGCCCTTGCCACGGGTCAACTCTTTGAGCTTTTCGTACGGGTTTTCGATGTTGTAGCGACGCATCACGGTCTGGATCGGCTCGGCCAATACTTCCCAGCACGCGTCCAGGTCAGCAGCGATTTTCTGGGCGTTGAGCTCCAGCTTGCTGATGCCTTTGAGGCTGGCTTCGTACGCGATCACGCTGTGGGCAAAGCCGACACCGAGGTTGCGCAGTACGGTGGAGTCGGTCAGGTCGCGCTGCCAGCGGGAAATCGGCAGCTTGCTCGCCAGGTGCTGGAACAGTGCGTTGGCGATACCCAGGTTACCTTCGGAGTTCTCGAAGTCGATCGGGTTGACCTTGTGCGGCATGGTCGAGGAACCG
>DQGF01000143.1:0-3873 GCA_003525045.1 Pseudomonas sp.
ATCTGCTAATCAACCCACCAATCGAGCCGTACCAAACAGGCTGACCCGACTCAACTCCCCCTGCTCTTCTTCCAGCAAAATCGGCGCCGTACCGCCGGGCATGACCACTTTCACTTCACCCGCCGCCACCCACCCCACCCGCCACGCCGCGCAAGCCACCGCACTGGCGCTGGTGCCCGACGATGCCGTAGGCCCTTCTCCACGCTCGAACACCCGGGCAACGATCCGTCCCCCGGCCTCAAGCATCGCCCATTGCAAATTCACCCCAGCGGGACACGGCTGCCCTGCCCCGGTCGGCATGGCGTAGGCGATACGTGTCAGCCCTTCGAACAATCCCGGTTGACGCATCTGCTCATTACTCGGCAAGGCACCTGCATCCTCCACAAGGGTCACGCAATGCGGATTGCCCACCCGCGTGAACTGGCTGCGTGACCATGCCGCATTCAGTGACGACAAAGGCTGCACGTGGCTGAGTTCGCGCCCGTTGAATGCCACGCTTTCAATCCCCTGAGCACTGACCGCCCCCGGCCCGAATGAAGGTTTGCCCAAATCCAGCCAGAACCCGCCTACACCTTCAACCTGCGCCGGTGTCACCGATGTTTCCCCCGGTGAAAGCATGTCGGCCTTGTCATGATGAACCCTGAGCACACACGCCTCGCCCCCAGGCCAGAACCCCTGGTCGCTGAGCGCCTGGGAAAAAATCGTCAGCCCGTTGCCACTGCGCTCGGCCAGGGTACCGTCGGTATTGACGATCAGCAGATCAAAGGGGGGCGATGCCTGGAACGGGCCGACTAGCAAACCATCGCTGCGATGGTCCTTGCTGCCGGAGGGTTGTGTTCCGGGGGGCCAGCTACAGTAAGCCTCGATTGCCGCCAACGCCCATGCTTCGCGGGTTTGCGCTGCATGGCTGGGCTGATCGGGTAAATCAATACCGTTGCGGCGCATCTCTTCAGGCGCCACAACCCTGTAGATATTGCCTCGTGCATCGTAGCTTCGCGCCATGGCGCCCCCTCTGAAGAGATCGTTGTTCGGGCTCAACATATCGCGAAATAGACCCTGCCTGTGCAAGGATGTCACCCTGCCTGACCGCGAACCTGGCGGGACGCTGATCGAACCTCATCGGTGAGTCACTGTCCCTTGGAGACGCGACGTTTTCTGCCAAGGATTGATATGACCAACCTCAACACCCGGACCTCGTTCGTTCCCGGTCGCCTGGAGCAAATGTCCACGCGCATCGCCTTTTTCATCGCGGGTGCGGGCATCGCCGCGTGGGCACCGCTGGTGCCTTACGCCAAGGCCCGGGCCGGGCTGGATGAAGGCACCCTCGGTTTACTGTTGCTGTGCCTGGGGGTGGGCTCGATTCTGGCGATGCCGGTGGCCGGGATTCTGGCCACGCGCTTCGGCTGTCGCCGTGTGGCGGTCGGCGGGACGTTGCTGATCTGCCTGGCCCTGCCGCTGTTGGCGACGGTATCGTCGATTCCAGCGCTGATGGCAGCGTTATTTCTGTTTGGCGCCGGGCTCGGTACGGTGGATTCAACGGTGAACCTGCAAGCGGTGATCGTCGAGCGGGCCAGCGGCAAGACCATGATGTCGGGTTTTCATGGCCTGTTCAGTCTTGGCGGCATCGTCGGTGCGGGGGGCGTCAGCGCCTTGCTGGGCTTGGGCGTGTCTCCGCTGGGGGCGACGCTGGTGGTGAACGTGCTGCTGCTGATCGCGCTGTGCAAGGCCGCGCCGCACCTGTTGCCCTACGGCAGCGAAAGTTCGGGACCGGCGTTTGCCGTGCCCCACGGCATCGTACTGTTCATCGGCGGGATGTGTTTCATCGTGTTCCTCGCCGAAGGTGCGGCACTGGACTGGAGCGCGGTGTTCCTGGCGCAGGAACGCGGGATCGACACCGCTTATGCAGGGCTGGGTTATGCGGCGTTTGCGCTGACCATGACCGTCGGGCGCCTGACCGGGGATGCGATTGTGCGACGCCTGGGCGCCACCAAGGTGATTGTGTTCGGTGGGCTGACGGCCGCCACGGGCCTGTTTCTGGCAACGTTCGCCCCGAATTGGGAGATGGCGCTGGTGGGTTATGCGCTGCTGGGGGCTGGCTGTTCGAACATTGTCCCGGTGCTGTACACCGCGGTGGGTAAACAGACGGTCATGCCCGAAAGCATCGCGGTGCCGGCCATTACCACCCTGGGATATGCCGGGATTCTTGCGGGGCCTGCGGTGATCGGGTTCATCGCCCATGGCAGCAGTTTGAGTTTTGCCTTTGGGTTGATGGCGGTGTTGCTGGTGGCGGTGGCCATTGGCGGGAAGGTGTTGAAGGTCTGAAAAGCTTCGCGGGCAAGCCTCGCTCCTACAGGGGATCTTCAGCGAACGCAAAAATTTGTGTACGGCAGGGATCAAGTGTGGGAGCGGGCTTGCTCGCGAAAGCAGTGTGTCAGGCAACCTCTTTATTAGCTGGAAGGCAGCTTTCGCGAGCAAGCCCGCTCCCACACTTGATCGGCGTCGTACACATAAGCTGTGTACGCTGAAGATCCCCCGTGGGAGCGAGCCTGCTCGCGAAAGCGGTGTGTCAGGTAACTCGGTCTATCAGAACCCCACACTGGCCTGCACAAAGAACGTGCGCGGAGCGCCGACGTACATCCCCGCGTTGTTGTCGCTGGAGCGGGTGAAGTATTGCTTGTCGAAGATGTTCTTCACCCCGGCGCCGACCTTCAGATTCGACAGCGTCGGACCGAAGTCATAACCGCTGCGCACGTTCCAGGTGACGTAACCCGGAATGTCGCCGTACTGACCATCTTCACTGCCTTCGGTGATGTAATTGCCGCTGAAGCTGCCATCGGCGTTCACGGCAACGCCCGGCGAGCGCTGTTTGGACTGGGCAAAGGCATCGAGGTTGTAAGTCCAGCGGTTGATGTCGTACCGCAGGCCCGCAGTCGCCACCTGCCGCGAATAGAACGGCAGGTCACGGCCCTTGAAGCCTGGAATCTCACCTTCATAGACGGCACGGGTATAGGTGAACCCGGCATTGGCCGTCAGACCCTCGAGTCGTGGGTCCAGTGCCGCCATGTCGTAGTGCACCGACGCTTCGATGCCCTGGTGCGTGGTCGCGCCGAGGTTGGTCCAGCCCGCGTCGTTGCTGATGTATTGCAACTCCTTATCGAAGTCGATGTAGAACAGCGTCACTTCGCCGCCCCACACATCGTTGTTGTAGCGCGTTCCGACCTCATAGGTCTTGGCCTTTTCCGGTTCCAGGCCGTTGGCGGTTTCGTCACCCGTGCCACCCTGGCCGAGCTGGAAATACTGCAGGCTGCCAAACGAGGTTTCGTAGTTGGCGAACAGCTTCCAGGCATCGGACAGGTGATACATCACGCTCAAGGCCGGCAGCGGCTCGTTGCTTTCGATGCTGCGGTTCTTTTCCGGCACCGGCCGGCCCGCGGTGTCGAGCACGGGGCGGTCGTGCCAGTCGGTGCTGATGTGTTCGAAGCGGATACCAGGGGTGATGGTCCAGTTACCAACATCGATCTTGTTGTCGACATACACCGAATTGGCTTCAGTGCCACCGGTACGATCCTGGTACACATGACCGTCCGAACCCGGACGCACCACCGGCTCGTTGTTGACCAGCGCCAGGCGGCTCGCCTCTTCGTGCATGGCTTCCTTGAGGTAGCGATAACCGACACTGACTTCCTGGGTAGTCGGGCCGACGTCAAACACACGGGACACGCGCGGTTCGATGCCGAAGGTGTAGTAAGTACGCGGGAATGAGCCCAGGGTTTTCTGATCGCGAGCGGCGATGTTGCTGCCACGGAAGCTGTCGGTGTAGTAAGTCAGCACTTCGGCCTGGGTGCGGTCGTCGATCTGCCGGGTCCACTTGAA
>DQGF01000143.1:4164-5255 GCA_003525045.1 Pseudomonas sp.
CGATCTGCCGGGTCCACTTGAACGAGACGTCCTTGCGCCGTCCGCTGAAATTGTCATTGTTGCGGTCGGACTGAAACGGATTGGCGTCGTATTGCGCCTGGGTCAGGCCGCCGGGCATGTCGGCACTGGCGTCGTAGTAGTGAAAATTGAGGCTGAAATCATCGACATCGGTGGGTGCCCAATGGGTCTTGAGCAGCACATCGTCGATGTCGTTGCCGTTGTTGCGTTCACGGTAACCGTTGCCGTTCACACCCGAGTACAACAGCGCTATGCCGATGCCGTTGTCGGCGGTACCGCCGACGAATGCGGTGTCGATATGCTTCCAGCCACCGTGCTGAGAGGTTTCCAGGGTGCTGCCGATTTCAGCGGAGGCTTTCTCCGGGATTGCGCGGGTCACGAAGTTGATCACGCCACCAACGTTCTGCGGTCCGTAACGCACGGAACCGGCGCCGCGAACGACGTCGATGCTGTCGAGGTTGCCCGAAGAGATCGGTGCCATGGACAGCTGTGGCTGGCCGTAAGGGGCGAAGGCTGCCGGCACGCCATCGATCAGCACTGTGGAGCGTGGCGACAGGCGCGAGGTCAGGCCACGCACGCCGACGTTCAGGGAGATGTCGCTGCCGCCAGTGCCGTTGGCCTCCTGCACTTGCACCCCGGGCACGCGCTTCAACACGTCGCCGACGTTCATCGCGCCCTGCTCGACCATCGCCTCGCGGCGGATCACGGTTCGGGCGCCAGGGTGGTTTTGCACCACGGCGGCATCCGCGTCACCGAGCCAGTCGCCGACCACCTTGATGTCGGTCACGCCCAGTTCCAGCGGGCTATTGGCCGCGGAACCCGGTGCCGGCAGCAACGTCACCGACCCCTGGTCGATCTGGTATTGCAGACCGCTGCCTTGCAGCAGTTGACGCAACGCGTCTTCTGGCGAAAGGTTGCCATCCACCGCCGGCGCCTGTTTGCCGGCGACCAGCTCAGGGCTGAAGAACACCTGCAGCGAGGTTTGCTGGCCCAGTTCACTCAGGGCCTGCCCCAGGGGTTGCGCCGGAATGTGAATAGCGTCGGCGGCAAAAGCCTGGGGCAGCGCAACGTTG
>DQGF01000143.1:5569-7155 GCA_003525045.1 Pseudomonas sp.
CAGTGCGAGGGCCAGCGGCAGCCAAGGAGATTTGTTGTTTTTAGCGGTGGATTTTTTCACGTCGAACCTAGTCCTGTGGATCGCAAGAGTGTGCGTTTGTTAATGCAAACCAGTTGCAGTTGGACTAGAAGACGATGAACTCGAAAAAAACCTGAATCTATTTTGAAATTATTTCCTGACTGCCGTCCTCGAGGGTCCGCACGGCCACCGGCAGAATGCTCGGCAAGGCCTTGAGCAGCGCCTCGGTGTTGTCGGATTTGAACACGCTGGTCAGGCGCAGGTTGCCCACTTTGTCGTTGCCGACGGTCAGCGGTTTCTCCCGATAGCGCGACACTTCCTCGGCGACTTCGGCCAGGCTGGCGTTGTTGAACACCAGTTTGCCGTTGCGCCAGGCGGTCAGTTCCGCAGGATTGACCGCATAGGCGGCGGCCACTTTGCCTTGGGTATCGACCCGCGTACCAAGGCCGGCGGTGAGACTGACGAAATCGTTGTCGGCCGCGTCGCGCCCCTGGACCTTGACGGTGCCCTGCTCCACCACGACCCGGGTTTCGGCGGCACCGCGGCGCACATCGAAGCGGGTTCCGGTCACCGTGACCTTGCCGCTGCCCGCCTCGACCACGAACGGCCGATCACTGTCGTGTTCGACGCTGAACATCGCTTCGCCTTGCGTCAGCTCGATGCCGCGATGGCCCTTTTCATAACGCACCTGAACGCGGCTGCGGCTGTTCAGGTCGATCACCGAACCGTCCGGCAACGCCACATGGCGTCGTTCGCCCAGCGCCGTGGAAAACTCGGCCGTGTAGATCGCCGGGCGATACAAACCGCTGAACAGCCCCAATCCGACGGCGATGGCCAACACGCTGGCGGCCACCGCATATCGCACCAGCGGGCGACGTTTGCTGTGCGCCGGCGGGGTTTCACACAAGGCTTGCAGACGCGTGTGGGGTAGCAGATCAGTCGCGCTCCACAACCCTTCAAGCAATTGAAATTCGTCGCGATGCTGGGGATGTTCGTTCAGCCAGCGCTCGAAGCGACGACGCTCCTCGACGTCCATGGCCGGTTCCTGCAAACGCACAAACCACCGCGCCGCCTCGTCGCGAACCGTTGTTTGCCCGCACGCACAATCACGAGTATCCATCATGGAAGTTCCTGTTTGGCTGGGGGTGAGAAGGTGCGGCCGATCATGGTTGCAACCCGTCCAGACGGTCACGCAAATGCCGCAGGGTGCGGATCATATACTTTTCCACCATGTTCTTGGACAGCCCCAGGCGTTCGGCGATTTCGGCCTGGGTCAGGCCTTCGATCTTCTGCCAGACAAACACCTTGCGGCAATTGACCGGCAACTCGGTGAGCGCCCGCTCGATGGAATCAGCCAACTGGATCGCATGCATGAAATGCTCCGGGTCGCCGGACGACGACACACTGTGATCGATCGCCTCCGACTCCATGGCGCCCCGCCGATCCTCACGCCGATAACCATCCACCGCGATATTGCGCGCGGTCTGGTGCAAGTAAGCCCGGGGTTGCTGCACCGCCGCCGAATCGGACTCAAGCACCCGCACGAAGGTGTCGTGGGCCAGATCCTC
>DQGF01000143.1:7382-11462 GCA_003525045.1 Pseudomonas sp.
GCTGCAGGACCGGTACCCGGGGGAGAAGTTCTCCGCGGTCACCCAGGAGCAGATCCTCGGCGTGGTCGGCCAGATCCTCGGCCTGCTGACGATTTCTCAGGCGACGGGTCCAGGTGCCAACCAACTCTTCGTAGTGCTCGAAAAAGCCGTGTCTGCGGGGCAGCTTGGGGGTCATTGCGGCGTGCTGTGAAGACGGGGCGTGAATAGTAATGCTTCCTATTAACCGGAAGCAATGAATTCCAGATTGGTGCCCGACCCGCCCATTTTCGGATAAAACCGACGACAGGAGAACCGGGCCCCAGGAAAGGGTCCTAATGACAACTAAAGGTCATTAAGACCCCTTCCGAACGTTGCACGGTGCTCGCTTAACTCGCGTCCTCATCGATCCCCGATTGTAACGATTGGCTGTCGAAACGACCGCCAAGGGTCACAGGACCGACTTTGATACTGTCCCCACCGGGAAACGAGACCTCGGGCTTGCCGCCCTCGGTTGCAGGTTTGTGCGGCAGAACAAGCCCGGCCTTGACGCTGTAATCCTGGTGACTCAAGGTCGTGGTACTGACCCTGGAGTCGCCCAGGTCCACGCGGCCTTCAGCCGATACAATCCGTGCCCCCGTCAGTTGCGTGTTGCCGCCGACCTGGAGATTCACGCCCTGTGAACCGCTGATACCGGAAGCCTGGCCCACGCTGTCCTTGTACGCATATGCTCCATCGAACTTGAGGGTCGGCTTGTAATCGAGACCTTTCAGCCCGGCGTTTTCCGCCAGTTTGTCCTGGTCGACCGGCGCTGCTTTTTTGCCGGTCAGCCCCAGGTCAAGATCAGCCTTGGCCGTGGTCTGGTGGTCCTGACGGCTTTCGACGCTCAGATTGCCTGCGACCGTGCCACTGACCTTACCGGCATCGATCCGCGCCCCCGCCAACTGCGCATCGCCCGTGCTGTTGAGCTCGACACTGCCCGCTGTGATCTGACTGTTCTGCTCAGTGGTGCTGTCCAGGTAATCAACCCCAACCTTGGCCTCGGCATTCAACCCGTGGTCATTGGACGCGACGTCTTCGCTGGCGTTTGGTGTGCTGCTGCCAAGATTGCCCCCGGCCTTCAGGTCAAGATTCCAGTTCTTGCGGTTTTGCGTGGACTGAGCGGATTGCGCCTGGATCCCGCCCTTCTGTGCATCGAGACGCACGTCCGGCGCGCTCACCTGGGTGCCCTGCAGGCGAATAGAATCGCCGCTGAGCCCGATCCTCTCCAGGCTCTTGAGCTGGCCGCCGGTCAAGGTCTGCGACGATTCATCAACCCGGCCGGCATTAAAGTTGACGCTGAGGTTGCCTGCCTTGTCGACGCTTTTCTCCGTGCTGGTTTTACTGCCGCCCACATCCAGGCCGCCGCCGAGATTGCTGCTCTTGACGAGGTGGGTGTCTGTGGCCGCTTGCAGATCGAGTTTGCCGCCGGCTTTCAGGTCTGTGGCGCCCGGTATGTCGATCGTGGTCCCTTGCAGCACCAGATCGCCGCCGCTGCTCAGTTCTACCGGACCTTGACCCTGAATATGGGCGACACGGGCCTGACTGTCCCCGGTCTGGCTGCCTTTATGATCGAGCTGCAAACCGGCGCCGACATCAACATTGGTGCCGTCTGTGCCAGGCGCGGTGCCGACTTTCAGCGAGGCTTTGCCGCGCAGGCTGGACGTATCGCTGTCCTGACGGTCATTGGCCTGATTCAGCGCCAGTTCGCCACCGGCCCTGATCGTCACGCCACCCTCCCCGCCATCGAACTGGCTGCCCTCGAACTGCCCGTCGCCGCCCAGATTGATGTTCACTCCCTGGCTGCCGGCAT
Organism: Pseudomonas sp.; assembly: GCA_003525045.1. Taxonomy (GTDB): domain Bacteria; phylum Pseudomonadota; class Gammaproteobacteria; order Pseudomonadales; family Pseudomonadaceae; genus Aquipseudomonas. The sequence goes on from DQGF01000143.1 coordinate 9,211, forward strand.
AGCTGCCGACCACAGCGGTGGACGTGTTCTTCTGCACCTGACGGCTGCCACCCTCACCGCTGCCGGCAACGTTCAGGTCTTCCCCGGTCTTGGTGTAGACCCGCACGTCAACCTTGGCGTCCAGCGCCTGATCGGTGCTGCCATGGGTGATGCTGGCGGCGTTGGCGATCAACTGGCCGGCGCTGATGTTGACCTTCCCGGCGCTGGCTTCGTACCGGGTGCCCTGGTCCTGCAACGTGCCGGCGACCTTGACGTCCACCGTATCGCCCTTGAACCGACTGACCACATCGTTGCTGTTTTGCGCCTGGCGGTCGGCACTCTGATGACCGATGGCGACGTCGATCCCCAGATCTGGCTGACCGAGCTTGCCCAATGCACCCACGTCCGGGACCTTTGCCTCGATGGCGCTTTTGACGGCGCTGGCGATGGGCCGGGCAATGTCCTTGTACTCGAGGTTGACGCCGATGTCCGCCGACCAGTTGCTCTCCTTGTGCGTGCTGCTGTCCGTGTCTCGCGCCACCCGGTTATCGATTTCCCCGGCGTCGACCACCAGACCTTTGCCAGCAGTGACTTGCGCACCTTCAGTGATCAGTTTATCTGCATTGATGTTCAGGTTACCGCTGCTCTGGACCTTGCTGGTTTGGGCGGTGGTTGTGTCGCGGATGTCCTGGGACGTCGAATGCGCGAAGTCCAGGCCACTGCCCACGCGATCAAGGCCGCCGGTGTAGTAGAGACCGCCGCCGGTGCTGCGCTGGTCCGTCGAGGTGCGTTGACTGTCCTGTTCGGCCAGCAGCGCAACGGTTTTGCCCTTCAGGGACGTATCGCCCGCGGTGGCCTTCACATCGGCGCCCTTGAGCGTCAGGTCGCCGCCGGCCGTCAACTGCACGTCAGCGCCGGCGAGGCTGGAGGCTTGCTGGCGCACTTCGTTGCCGGCCAGGGTTTGCGTTTTGTCTTCATAACGCACACCTGCGCGGTACTGGCCGGCGTCCGGCGCGTTCTCCCTGGCGTAGGCATCGAAGCCACGGCTAGCGGTGGTGTTACTGCTGTCGACGGTGTCCTGCGCCGAATGCACATTCACATCTCCCGCTGCGTCCACATTGAGCGTACCGCCCGCCTTGACCGTGGAGCCTGCCACTTCGATGTCCCTGGCGCTCTTGAGGGTGAGGTTGGTGTCCGACGCCAGCTCGCTGCGCACGGTGGTGTTGTCCCGGGTGTTTTCGCGAGTTTCATTTTTGCTGATGCCGAAAAATTTGCTGTCCTTATCGTGGATGTTGACGTGGGACTTGTCCTGCACGCCATCGATGATCAGCGAACCATTGTCGGTGATGACGCTGGCCTCTGTGCCGCCGCGTACCTGGCTACCGCTGACGCGTACGTCGTCGGCCTTGACGATCAGTTTTCCTGCGGCATTGATCGCGCTGCCCTGGTGCAGGGTTTTGCCCTGATCCGCATCGCCGGTCTTGCCAAAGAACCCGCCGCCGACCAGATCCCCGGAGTAAAGCTTCTCACGTATGAGTCCAGTGCCGGGGACGCCGGTGATTTCCACCTGTTTGGCGGCGACCTGGATATCGTGCTCGCCGGTAATTTGTGCGCCTTCAGTGCGCAGCAACCCGGCCGCGGTCAACGAGACGGTGTCACCCTTCAACTGGGTGATGACACTACGTTGCTCTTCACTGCGTTTGTCCCAGCTTTCTTTCCACAAGTGTTTGCGGCGGTTGCCCTGATCGGTTTTCGTTGGGTTTTCGATGGCTGCGGTGAGGCGCAGATCACCGCCGCTCTGCACCCTGAGATCCTTCGCCGCCTCGACCCGGGCGCCTTTGAGTTCGGTATCGCCACCCGAGGACAGATCAACGTCACGGCGGGCAATAATCTGGCTGCCGTGCTGCCGCGAATCGCTCTCGGTCTGAGTCTGCTCGTAGGTTTCCCAGGTAATGCCAAGGGTCTTTTTTCTCCAGTCGTCGCGTTTTTCCTGGAGCTTGCGGCTTTCGACGGTCGTCAGCGTCAGGTTGCGCCTGGCGTCGGCCTTGACGTCACGACCACTGACATCGACGGCAGCCAGGATCAGGTCCTTGCCGCTGTGCAAGCCGACATCGCCCTGGCTGCTATGCACACCGGCACGCACCACCTCGAGGCTGTCCGACACGAGCCCGCCGCTGATGACGAGATCGCCGGACGAACGAATCTGTACGCCGTCCCGACCTGCCACCTGCACCGGGCCGACTCGCACGCCCGCGCCTTCTGCAGTGCTGATA
>DQGF01000143.1:11748-12723 GCA_003525045.1 Pseudomonas sp.
CGCGCCTTCTGCAGTGCTGATAATGTTGATGCGCCCGGCCTGCATGGCGCCGAACAGGCGGGCGTCGATGCGTCCGTCGCGGCTGTGACCGCTCGGGTCGACGTCCCTCACCTGCCCGCTGGCGTAGTCCACGGAATTGCGCCCGACCGTGAGGTTCAAATCATCGCGAGCGCCAAGCTTGCCGTCGCTGTCGATACGCGGAGCGATCAGGTTGATCGAGCCTTCGCTGTTCTGCAGGCCCGCGCCCCGGACGCTCAGCTCTCCCGTGGCATCGCGGGTACTCAGGGCTTGCAGCTTGCCGTCGTTCAGCTCGGGGCGCCCGACCACGAGACTGGCGTTTGGCGTATTGATGAAAGCTGCGCCATTGAGCGAAATGCCGTTGGGGTTGGCCAGGACGTAATCGGCGCCACGGCCGAAGATTTCCTGGGCACCATTGATAGCCGAAGCGTTGCGGCTGATCACTTCGTTGAGGATCACGCTCGCCGCCTGCCCCTGGAACTGCGGGTTGGCGGCCAGTTGCCCGGCGAGTTGCGACTGCCCGGCTTGCAGGGCGTTGTTCAGCACCAGGCCCTGGCGGTCGACGTTGTAGTCGAGAAACTGGTTATGGGACAGGCCGGAACCGTTGGGCGCAACGATATTGACGATGGGCACACCGTCCCGGGTTTGCAATTGCGCGGTGCCGCCGGGCCCGGGCGCGACCACGATGCCTGTCGCCAGGGCGTTTGGCACCGGCGCAAGGAGAAACAGGCTGGCAATCGCCCAGCGCAATTTGCCACCGGGGGCGAGATGGAACGCAAAGGGTTTTGCTGACATATAAACCTCTCAATTCAAGTGCGGTATCACGGCGCGCAGGAAGGACTGCCGTGGCTAGCGCGCACAGCACCATCGGCAGTTTTGTCAGGTTCATATCTGCAATCCCACGCGCATCAGCCAGGTCGGTGGCTCGTGCTTGAAATGGCTGGGGAGGGTGAAGGT
>DQGF01000143.1:13032-19126 GCA_003525045.1 Pseudomonas sp.
GCAGGCTGAAGCTGCGTTGGTAATCGAGGTCCACTTGCAGGCTTTTCCAGCTCAGGTTGACCCCGACGCCGCCCCCGCTCAGGCGTTGACTCGGGGCGCCGCGATCGGCCTGGACCACACCGCTGTCCAGCCCCAGGCGCGGGGTGATCTGCACCGGCAAGCCGGTGTGCAATGGCAGGCGCAAGGTGTTGCGCCAGATAGCCCCGCTGGCACCGGACGCGCTGTTGATGCGGAATCCGCGCACCGCCGAATCGTCGGTGCCCAGCAGTTGCTCGATGGCCGGCAATGGGTCCGGGCTGTATTGCACGTTGAGCTGGTTTTGCCATTGCCAGGCCTGCTGGCCAAAGCGGCCTTTGCGCCACTGACCGAGGCTGGCGCCGTACTTGCGAAACTGCGCTTTGGGCTGACGGTTGAATCGACGCTCGGCATCATCGTCCGCGCCAAACCAACGCAGGCCTTGGGCGTAATTGACGTCCAGGTTCCATACCGCACTGTCGAGCCAGAACAGATTCAGCCCGGCTTCGGCCACCGTCAGGGTCGGGCTCTGAATGGCCAGGCGCGCGCTCTCCAGGTAGCTGTCGACCTCTTTGTGGGCCAGTTGCAGATTGGCGCTGAGTTGATGGCCCTGGCCGCGCCATAACACCCGATCGGCGCGCAGGCTGAGCTGGTCGGTAACGCCGGTGGTGTGAAACGTCAGGCTGCTCAGTTTGAACGGCGCGCGGTATTCGGCATGGCTGGCCAAAACGCTCCAGGTCCAGTAACCGTAAGGAATGCTGTAATACAGGCTGGCGCTGCGGCTGTAGCGATCGCCCTGGTTGAGGGTGTCGCTGAAGCTGACATTAAACAAATCATTGATTTGCAGCGGCGAATCCAGTCCAAGATTGAGCGTATTACGATCGCGCCCGGTGATGGCGCTGCCGAGATTGTCCAGCCCCAGGTTCAACGCCCAGCGCGATTGATCGCGGGTGCGCGAGCGCAAGATGATCCGCGAGGCGCCAGGCGCGCTGCCGGGTGCGATGTCGGCGCTCAGGTCCACGGAGCGCAGGCGGTTCAATTGATCAAGACCCTGCTCCAGGTCCCGCAGGTTCAGCGCCTTGCCGAGCATCCCCGGAAACGCTCCACCGAGGGCAACGGGCAGGCTCTGGTCGGCCAGTTCGATGGACTCGACGTAGCCTTCATCGACCAGGATATCCAGCGACTGCCCTGCCTCTGGTGTCGAACTGAGGTACGGCCGACTGGCAATGTAACCCGCCTGCACATAGAGCCCGGTGATGGTCGCCAGTACCTGGTTGATCTGGTTTGCGCCCATGCACGGCGACAATTTCGGGGTGATGCGCTGGTCGAGTGTCTTGCGGTTGATCAGCGTGACGCCACCGACGCGCACCCCGCTGATGGACCAGCATCGCTCATCGACAGCCATTGTGTCGGACTTCTCTGGCACAGTCGGCGCGCCACTGAAACTGCCGCGTTCCAGTTGTCGGCGGCGTTGTTCCAGTTGCATCTGTTGCAGGTCGCGCTGTTGCTGTTGTTGTTGGCGTAATACCTCCTGTCCGGGCGCGGAAAACTCGGCGGCATACAGCGGAGAAATACTCAAACCCAGCAACAAGGCCGACAACGGCGAGCGAGTATTGGGACGACGAGGTACAACGCGAATAGTATTCGGCACCTGACTTCCTGGCGTTTTTGAAAGGGCGCTATGCCGTTTCGTCTATGCGTTTAATAGTTGGAGCATTGTCATGCTTATGCAATACGGCGACTACAGCCCCTAAACACTTTCAAGTTTGCGCATTACTCGCGCCTTACTTTTAACCTCCCAACTCCTACCGCTCAGTTCTTATTTATGACTTCCTGCATGCTATTTCCGACACCCAACTTCTTACTTCCTACATATTTGTTTCCTACTTCCTACTACCGACTTCTTACGTTCAACTTTTAACGTCTACTTCCTACATGAAGACCGGCAACGAAAATCAATTGGAACAAAATATTAATGGATAGGGTTTTTTGGAGATTAATGAGGGGAGCGAGCCTGCTCGCGATGACGGGCTCAGTTAACCGGTATGACGATGGGTAAAATCATTGGCCTATGCGCGGTTGCCTGATCCCGGCCAGCAGCAACGCCAAAGCAGCGCACGCGCGATTCGATGCCGACCGAACACGGCACCCGTCATCGGCATCGCTGCAATCCTTGGCGATCACGATTCAGGCGTGCATCGCCTGTGCCTGAGCGAAATCCGCGACGCCGCGCACCAACCAATGCTCTTGCCTCTGCCCTGAGACAAACGCCTGGCACCGCTGCTCGCAACGCTCGAATAGCTGCCACCGGAACTTCAAGTCCTTCAACACCAGATCGGCGCCAGCAGCCGAACCATCGGGCGAATCTTCCAACGGGAAACCGACATGGGTTATCAGCAGTGGCGCCAGCAATGGCGGCTGATGCGCGCCATCGAACTCCTGGCTACCGGGCGCAACATCGGTTACAGCGCGGTCGAACTGGGGTTTGCCAGTGACAGTGCATTCATTGCCTTCTTCAAGGACATGATCGGCATCACGCCGGGTGCCTGGCTGAAAATAGTCGCCTGACGACCGGCAGCAAAAACCAATTGCCACAAAATATTACATACGTCATATTATGTGCGTAATAAAGGCCCGTTCTCCACAGGTAATTCTCCATGACCAGCATGCCCACGCTTGAACCCGACCTTGCTGTCCCGGTGGACACCGCCAAGCCTCGCCTGCTCAAACGCCTGCTCCTGCTGACTGCCGTCATGGCAGCCTTGATATTCGTCGGGCTGTACGCGACTCACTGGTGGACCGCCGGCCGCTTCATCGAAGAAACCGACGATGCCTACATTGGTGGCGACGTGACAGTGATCGGGCCGAAGGTCGCGGGTTATATCGAAGAAGTGCTGGTCACCGACAACCAGAAGGTCAAGGCCGGTGATGTGTTGATCCGTCTCGATTCCCGTGACTACCGCGCCAACCTCGCCAAAGCTGAAGGTGCGGTGGCTGCCGAGGAAGCCCTGCTCGCCAACCTCGACGCCACCGAACAACTGCAACACGCGGTGATCGGCCAGGCTCGCGCCGGGATCGATGCCGCTGGCGCCGAGACCGCTCGGTCACGGGACGACAACGCGCGCTACAAACGTCTGGTGGGCAGCAATGCTGTCTCTGTGGAAAGTGCCCAACGCGCCGATGCCACCTTCAAGACTGCCCAGGCCCTGAGTGCTCGAGCCCAAGCGGAACTGCTGGCGGCGCAACGGCAATTGAACGTGATCGAAACCCAGAAACAACAAGCCCGCGCCGCGCTGATGCAGGCCCGGGCCGAGCGTGACCTGGCGCAACTGAATGTCGGCTACACCGAGCTGCGCGCACCGATGGATGGTGTGATCGGCAATCGCCGGGCACGGGTCGGCGCTTATGCCCAGGCCGGGTCGCAACAGCTGTCGGTGGTGCCGGCGAGCGGGCTGTGGGTCGACGCCAACTTCAAGGAAGATCAACTGGCGCGCATGACGCCTGGCCAGCGAGTGATCATCCATGCCGATGTGCTCTCGGGACAGGAATTCCACGGCCACCTGGACAGTCTCGCCCCGGCCAGTGGTTCGCAATTCAGCGTGCTGCCACCGGAAAACGCTACCGGCAACTTCACCAAGATCGTTCAGCGAGTGCCGGTGCGGATCCTGCTCGACCCGGCCGACGGCGTGCTCGGCCACCTGCGTCCGGGGCTGTCGGTGACCGCTGAAGTGGACACCAGGGCGCATGAAACCCCAGCCGTGGCCAGCGCACCATGAGCCGCGCCCTCGCCGCCCCTGCGCCACCGTTCAATGCTGCGAGCATGGCGACGGCGACCAAGGTCTTTGCCTTCGCCAGCATGTGCATCGGCATGTTCATCGCCCTGCTGGATATCCAGATCGTCTCCGCCTCGCTGCGTGACATCGGCGGCGGACTGTCGGCGGGCACCGACGAAACCGCGTGGGTGCAGACCAGCTATCTGATCGCCGAAATCATCGTGATTCCACTGTCCGGCTGGCTGTCCCGGGTGTTCTCGACCCGCTGGCTGTTCTGCGCCTCGGCGGTGGGTTTCACCCTGGCCAGCCTGCTGTGCGGCGCGGCCTGGAACATTCAGAGCATGATCGCCTTCCGTGCCCTGCAAGGGTTTCTCGGCGGCTCGATGATCCCGCTGGTGTTCACCACCGCCTTCTTTTTCTTTACCGGTAAACAGCGAGTGATCGCCGCCGCGACCATCGGGGCGGTGGCTTCACTGGCACCCACCCTGGGACCGGTGATCGGAGGCTGGATCACGGATATTTCATCCTGGCACTGGCTGTTCTACATCAACCTGGTACCGGGGATTTTCGTCGCGGTGGCGGTGCCGATGCTGGTGAAAATCGACCAGCCGGAACTCTCGCTGCTCAAAGGCGCCGACTACCTGAGCATGCTGTTCCTGGCGCTGTTTCTTGGCTGCCTGGAATACACCCTCGAAGAAGGCCCGCGCTGGAACTGGTTCAGCGACAGCACGATCCTGACCACGGCGTGGATCAGCGGCCTGGCCGGCCTCGCCTTCATCGGCCGCACCCTACAGGTGGCCAACCCGATCGTCGACTTGCGCGCCTTGAAAGACCGCAACTTCGCCCTCGGCTGCTTCTTTTCGTTCGTCACCGGGATCGGCCTGTTCGCCACCATTTATCTGACGCCGCTGTTTCTCGGCCGGGTGCGTGGTTATGGCGCGCTGGACATTGGCCTGGCGGTTTTCTCCACCGGGGTGTTCCAGATCATGGCGATTCCGCTGTACGCCTTTCTGGCCAATCGCATCGACCTGCGCTGGATCATGATGACCGGCCTTGGGCTGTTCGCCCTGTCGATGTGGGATTTCAGCCCGATCACCCATGACTGGGGGGCCAAGGAATTGATGCTGCCGCAAGCCTTGCGCGGGATTGCCCAGCAACTGGCAGTACCGCCCGCGGTCACCCTGACCCTCGGCGGACTGGCGCAGGCTCGGCTCAAGCATGCCTCGGGGTTGTTCAACCTGATGCGAAACCTGGGCGGGGCCATCGGCATCGCCGCGTGCGCGACCATCCTCAACGACCGCACCAACCTGCATTTCACCCGGCTGGCCGAAAACCTCAATAGCAGCAACGAAGCCTTGAATCAGTGGCTGTCCCAGGTCGGCAACAACTTCGCCGCCCTTGGTCAGAGCGGCGACATTGGTGTCACCGCCAGCCTGCATCAACTCTGGCTGCTGACCTACCGCGAAGCCCAGACGCAAACCTATGGCGATGCGTTCCTGATGATCATGGTCGCTTTCATCGTCGCCACGGCGATGGTGCCCTTGATGCGCAAGGTGCAACCACCGGCCGCGCCGTCAGCGGACGCTCACTGATCAGTCTTGCGGCATTTTGCGGAAGCCCACCGCCAGGCGATTCCAGCTGTTGATGGTGGTAATTGCCACGGTCAGGTCGACCATTTCCTTGGCGCTGAATTCGGATGCCAACTGTTCGTAGTCCTCGTCCGGCGCATGGGTCTGGCTCAGCAGGGTCAGGGATTCGGTCCAGGCCAGGGCCGCGCGTTCGCGAGGGGTGAAGAACGGCGTTTCGCGCCAGGCCGACAGGGTGTACAGACGACGCTCGGCTTCACCGCCTTTGCGTGCATCGGCGCTGTGCATATCCAGGCAAAAGGCGCAGCCGTTGATTTGCGAGGTGCGCAGCTTGACCAGTTCGATCAGGGTCTTTTCCAGTGGCAGCTTCGACACAGCGGTTTCCAGCGCGATCATGGCTTTGAGGGCGTCGGGGGAAGCCGTGTAGAAATCGATACGAGGTTGCATGGTGGGCTCCAGTTACAGGTGGTGTGGCGCTACGTTAATCCCGCACACCCCTGTCTCAAATAGCCAATCTTTCAGAAGTCGAGGAGGCCATTGGCGCCGCAAGAAATACAGGGAGAATTGTCAGCGCTCGTTTGGCCGACAAGGCTTATTGGGCTTCGGCGAATGGTGAGTATCTGACTCATGGTACGCCGCGCACTTTGAAGGTGTCGGCGACTGTGGTTTTCTGATCTGATTTCTGCGGTGAGCTTGCCGCCGCCTTCGCGAGCAAGCCCG
>DQGF01000486.1 GCA_003525045.1 Pseudomonas sp.
GACGACGTCGCCGACTTCCACGTGGATCTTCTGGATCTGTCCGGACGCCTGGGCACCCACGTCGACATAACGCCGAGGTTGCAGGGTGCCCAGGGCCGTGACGCTGCTTTCGATATCGCCCCGGGTGACGGGCACGGTGGCGAACTGGTCGCGACCGGGCGGGATGATCTGCCAGGCGGCGACGGCGATAACGGGGATCAGACAAAGTGCTACAAGCAGCGCGCGTCGGGTCTGTCGGGGACGTTTCATGCAGGGTTCCGGCCAATGACTATCGGCCCGTCGCTCAGCCTGCGGACAAAATCCGGCAACAGTTGAACGCTGTCGGGAAGCCGACAGAGACGGGGAGCTGTGTGGTAAACGAGGAAAGTAATGAGGAATTTAGGCTCGGACACATAGCGTTACACCTGTAGGTGAAGCGGCGTGCAGCCGCTCGATCATGACTATTTATCGGGTAAGGCAAAGCAACACTTTAAATCTACATGAGAATTACTATAAATTACGCGCCTCGAACTGCCACTATCGTGCCACTGCCTGTTTCGGCGGTTGTCGCGGTGGCTCAAGGATAGAAACCGCGCGGGTGCGGCCGGGAGTCATGTTGGAAAACTACTATCGCGAGCTGGTGTGTTTCCTGAACGCCAAGCTAGGCAACCGTCAGGTGGCCGAAGATGTGGTGCATGACGCTTATCTGCGGGTATTGGAGCGCTCCAGCGACACGCCGATCGAGCAGCCCAGGGCATTCCTTTACCGAACCGCACTCAATCTGGTGATCGATGACCATCGGCGCAATGCCCTGCGTCAGGTCGAGTCGCTGGAAGTCCTCGACAACGAAGAGCGTTACTTCACACCATCCCCGCATAACAGCCTCGATCACGGCCAGCGCCTGGAAATGCTCCAGCGTGCCTTGGCGGAATTGCCACGGCTGTGTCGCGAGAGTTTCCTGCTGCGCAAGATCGATGGTTTGTCCCACCCGGAAATCGCTGAACAGCTCGGCATTTCCCGTGCGCTGGTGGAAAAACACATCGTCAATGCAATGAAGCATTGCCGGGTGCGGATGCGGCAATGGGATGCGCATTGATCCGTTCTGATTCATAAAGAAACAATATTAAATTTTGTTTCATTGTCCTCGTTCCCTATCAACAGACGATCTGCTGTCCTGCCAAGGCCGGTCAGGTCACTTAGGCTTACGCCCCGCTGCTCGGGGGTTCATCCAGAGGACACTGGAAATGACACAGGCAATTGCATCGCCCATCGTTCACGACCTGATCGGCGTCGGTTTCGGCCCTTCGAACCTGGCGCTGGCCATCGCTCTGCAAGAGCGTGGGTCGAATCAGGGCGAACTGGATGTAGTGTTTCTCGACAAGCAGGCGGATTATCGCTGGCACGGCAACACCCTGGTGACCCAGAGCGAGTTGCAGATTTCCTTCCTCAAGGACCTGGTGACCCTGCGCAACCCGACCAGCCCTTACTCGTTCGTCAATTACCTCAAACACCACGGTCGCCTGGTGGACTTCATCAACCTCGGCACCTTTTATCCGTGCCGCATGGAGTACAACGATTACCTGCGCTGGGTCGCCGGGCAGTTCGAGGCGCAGAGCCGCTACGGTGAAGAAGTGCTGACCATCGAGCCGGTGTTGCACAACCAGCAGGTCGAAGCGCTGCGGGTGATCTCCCGCGATACCCAGGGTCAGCAGCACGTGCGCACCACCCGCTCGGTGGTGGTCAGCGCTGGCGGTACCCCGCGCATTCCCGAAGCGTTCAAGGCGCTCAAGAATGACGCTCGCGTGTTCCATCACTCCCAGTACCTGGCACAGATGGCCAAACAGCCCTGTGTGAACAACCAACCGATGAGCATCGCGATCATCGGCGGCGGGCAGAGCGCGGCGGAAGCCTTTATTGACCTCAACGACAGCTACCCCTCGGTGCAGGTGGACATGATCCTGCGCGGCTCGGCACTGAAGCCGGCCGATGACAGCCCGTTCGTCAACGAAGTGTTCTCGCCGGAGTTCACCGACCTGGTGTTCCAGCAAGCGAGCAGCGAGCGCGAGCGTCTGGTCAACGAGTACCACAACACCAACTATTCGGTGGTCGACATCGACCTGATCGAACGCATCTATGGCATCTTCTACCGGCAGAAAGTCTCGGGCATCGCACGCCATGCGTTCCGCACCCTGACCACCCTCTCAAAAGCCACCGCCACCGAGTGCGGCATCGAACTGGCCGTGCGCAACAACGCCACCGGTGAAGTCTCGGTTCATCATTACGACGCCGTGGTGCTCGCCACCGGTTACGAGCGCCAGATGCACCGCAAGCTGCTGGCGCCGCTGGAACACTACCTGGGCGATTTCGAAGTGGATCGCAACTACAAGCTCATCACCGACGAGCGCTGCAAGGCCGGCATTTATATGCAGGGCTTCTGCCAGGCCAGTCATGGCTTGAGCGATACGTTGCTGTCGATCCTGCCGATTCGGGCCGATGAGATTGCCGGTTCGTTGTATGACCATGGCAAGGCACGGGGGCATGGGCGTTCGGTGATGGAGTTGCTGTTGGCGACTGCCAGCTGAGATTTTTTGCGGCTGCGAGGCCGCCTTCGCGAGCAAGCCCGCTCCCACACTTGATCTGCGTC
>DQGF01000002.1 GCA_003525045.1 Pseudomonas sp.
CTGATGAGTGATGACGCCACTCCAGACAGCGTTTCCATTACCATCAACGAGCCGATTAGATTACGAGCTTGATCATGCATTCTCCCACACCTCCTTTAGAAGCTGCTGCGCCAGAACCTCTCACCAGGGGCCACAAGAAGCGCGAGCGCACCCGTCGCGGCCTGGTGGACGCAGCATTGCGACTTGTCGCACGTAAGGAGGTGGGGGAGATCGCATTGTTCGAAGTCGCCGCCGAGGCGTCGGTATCCAACGGCACCATCTACAACTATTTTCGAACGCGCGACGAAGTACTGGAGGCGTTGGGCATCGCCATGGCCGCCGAGTTTTCTGACGCCATTTCCGCCCTGAGCTCGGACGTGCAGTGCGGTGCGCAGCGGCTTTCGATTGGCGTACGCATGTTTGTGTGTCGGGCCGCCGCTGACCACCAATGGGCGAATGCGTTGCTGCGCATCATCCATTTCGACCAGGCCATGCGCTCGCGATTGGCTACTCATGTCATGGGTGATCTGCGTGAGGGGCTGGGTGCGGGGATGTTTGCTTATGAGGACGAGGGGATCGCCCTGGACTTAGTCTTATCGTGCACCACCGGAGCGATGCGCTCAGTTGTCGAGGGACGTGCAATGATTGAGCACGATATGCGGGTCGCCGAAATGATTCTCCAGGCCCTTGGGGTAACACCTGCCAGAGCCAGGAAAATCACCGCAAAGCCACTACCCGCCTGATCTGATGTCTTTCTCGAAACAGCGGCTTCGGTGCAAGGGACCAGGCCAGGCACCAATCTGGTCTCCTGCGGAAGATGCCGCTAGCGGCGCTAGATACCCGTAGAAACAGAGGTTTCTGCAGACTCCCTTAAAGTGCGCTCATCGAACGCTACTCGCGCCGCCTGGATCTCATCGAGATGGGCGAAGGCCCAGCGCCCTAGCGCCTCTACCGGTTTGCTGAGCGAATGCCCTAAAGGCGTCAGTTCGTACTCAACGCGAGGTGGCGTCGTTGGGTACACGGTTCGCTTGACCATGCCGTCTCGCTCCAATCCTCGCAGCGTCATGGTCAGCATGCGCTGGGAAACCCCATTGACCAGCTCTCTTACGTCTCCGAGTACGAGCAGGACAGAGTTATCCATTTTCTCTTCGAAGCGCAGCGGGCAGGGCAGCGCAAACCTCGCCCTTGTAACGAGATCGATGACTGCCGCTGGTTTTCAGCGAATGACTTGGACAAGCGTAACGTTCGAGGTTCGATCAGGACATTGCTCAAGCGCTGCTCATCCGACACGGCGACTAGATCAGCGGCAAGCATCGCAGTTTAGGCGACGCGGTCTTGATGGCCTGCCTGTTGAACCATACCGCCTAAGCCTGATAGCCCAGAGCCCAAGCGTCTGAACGGAACCCAACATTAAGTTCCGGAATTTCCCGCTTCTTGGGCGAATGAGTGTGACGCCGCTTCGATCCGCTCTTCAAGCTGGGCAACGTAAGCTCTGGCGTCGTCCAGGTTCGGGAACGAGACAGCGTTTTCGCCAAGCCAGACCTTGCATCCGTTACCTTGCTCGTTTGCCTCAATTCTGATTTTCATCTGCAATCCCTATGCTGTTGGTGCGGCGCAGGGTATAGCATTTTTCCGATGCGTCAAATGTATTGGAGGCTCTACGACAAGGCTTTCAATGGGTATTTAACCGTTAATCTTTTGACCTTTCTAAGTCTTTCTCAAGGTGATCAAGCAGCGAGGCCAATTTCAGCTCAGCATCAGCCAACGCTTCTTCTGACGCGATTTCCCATAGCGGAGCGACGTTGAGCAGGTCAGTTTCTGTCTCGGCCCGCAGACACCACTGATGATGATCGTGCCATGACCCGAGTGACGACTGCACTGACTTCAGTTGAGCTTTGGATTTTGTCCTGAGAGGCGACAGTGTTGGAAAGGCATCGGTGAGATATCTAGCATTTTTCACGATGATCCTCAGCTCGTGCCGGTCAAAATCTTTGTTCCGCAGTCCAGCAACCAACTGATTGATTCTTTTCTTCAGGGCCTTCTGTATCTGTCTTTTGATATCGGCAAGATCGCCGGCTCTCTCGGCAGCTCTAAACGAATCTGTCCATCGATCCAGTTCCTCAAACAGCTTGTCGAGTGCCGAGCTGCTGGCGATCTTCCGATGATTCTTTTTCAGAGTGCCGATTCGGCTTGTTGCTTGGCGCGGATACCCCATCTTCTGCAGTTCATGAATGATGACCTCCAGATCCCTCGTTGGGGTCGTCGTTCTACCGACTTCAGCTGCAGCCTGGTTCAACGCCACAACTTCAGGCAGGTTGCGCAGCGGACGCAAAAGGCTGCGTATTTTCCGAACCGCGATCCGCAGGTCATGGAGGGCCTCGCTGTCACTGCTGGCAACTAGGCGAGCGCGCGAGTGATAGAGGGACACTTCCAGAGAAATGATCTGGGCCACAAAATCATCAACAAAAGACATCGTCGTCCTCGCGTTCGGTGCGTGTGACGTCAGCGTAGCAGACCTACTGATCGTTACATTCACGGCACGGGCTTTCGTCCGACGCCTGCCAGTGGCGTTCAGTGCGCTGATCGCGGCGGATACGGTATTGATTCCATTCGATTGCGATACCTTCGCTCGCCAGGCGCTTTACCAGGTGCTGGCACAAGTAGCGGACCTTCAGGCCGACCATAACGAGTCGCTGGTCGTCGAAGGGATCGTTATCAATCACTACTCAAGCACGACGGGAGGCCTACTGGAAAAGTGGCACTGACCTGTTTTGAAACAATGTATTCCATCGACTTGAAAGGAGGCCGCTCACAAACGCTGCTTTAATGACCTGTGTCGTTTTTTCAAACACTATCCCAGAAGGCTGAGAATTGAGGGAAAGGTATGGCTGACAAACTCCGGGTGCTGTTCGTCTGCGCCAAAAATGACGTTCGCTCAGTGATGGCAGAAGCTCTTCTTCGCCACACGGATTCCTCACACTTCGAAGCCTACAGTGCTGGTCTTGAGGCCAGTGAGATCGACTCACGCACACTGGAGTCTCTTGATCACATAGGTGTCGATACCACCGGCCTGCATAGCAAGACCTTTGATGAGTTTGACGGGCAGCCGTTCCACTATGTCATCACCCTCTGTGACAAGTCCTCCGAAGAAGCTGCACGGATGCCTTCCTCCGGCGAGATAATGGTGTGGAGCTTTGAAGATCCTGCATCCAGTGAGAGGCATGAGCCATTTCGTCATACTCTCCATGAGATTCATGACCGTATCAAAATGTTCGTCACTGTAAAAACCAGGCAGTGAATATCATAGGCCTCAGGATTTAAACAGCCAGCGTTAACGATGTCGGCCGATTGCTTCTGGCCGATTGCTGCCTGTCACGACTGACCGAAATCGACCCTTGGTCGCCTCTCGACTGCTCACACCTTTTAGGGTGTCTACTTCTATTCAGGCCCTATATGTACAAAGAGGAGAGAACGATGAGCAACGAACAGGTGGCACCTGAAACTAGAGGTGTTGCAGTCAAGTTACTTGCAACGGTTGACCTTGGTCCTGAGATCGAGGGTATGGCAGGGCGCCAACTTAGAATGCGTATGGTGACCATCGAGCCTGGAGGCGTCTTCGGGCCGATTCACAACCATAAAGACAGGCCCGGTACCGTCTACATACTGCAAGGTACGATCACTGACCATCGAAATGGAGTCGCCACGGACTATGGGCCGGGAGTGGGTTGGCCCGAGGACAGGAACACCACACACTGGCTTGAGAACAGAGCAACGATTCCAGCGGTTGAGATCTCGGTCGATATTGTCAGGCAAGAGTAAGCTCAAGCCGAACAGCGTTTTTACACACTCTGGGCCGTTTTCTGGCGGTCGCGCCGAAGACCTGTCTGGATCGAATCCAGCTACTGATTCGCCAGACGCGTCCGGGCGAAGTGTTGATTTGCAGGATCAAGCCTGGATTCATCCCTCTATTTGAGTACTCATGCGCCGTAACAAGCGGCTATAACAATGAGCGCGAGAAAACACACCAACTGCACGCAAAAGAAGGTAAACCGGACCGCCACGAACGCATCGGTTTGCACATGGGAGACGTGAACCAGAGACTGGCACACGCGAGCGACCAGGACGATCATGGACAAGTAGCTCACAGCAGGGCCATCGACACCAAGGGCTGAAATCACCAACACGATGGCGCCAAAGACAGGCAGATTTTCCACACAGTTCGCGTGTGCTCTTGTCCCGCGCCGATACCAGTCCTCGCCTTCGAGCTGATCGCTTCGGAAAGAGGCAATCGGAACATTCGAGAACAGGATTCTTACCCAGCGATACACCCCGACGGTTGCCATCAACAGCAGTAAAGTCCAGGTCGCAAATCCAAGCAGCATCCACATCGGTATCGTCATGGCTGCCATCCTCAATCAATCATTTTCAACACGTCATTCCACAGTCGCGCGACCGACGCGGGGCCGGTCGCCGCTGTCGATCAATGACTCATGATGGGTTCCAGTGCGGTCTGAATCCTGGACATCTGCGCAGGTGTCGTCATGCCCGTCAGCAGCCGGCCAAAGTGTGGATGCTGCACGCCCGAAATAATGTATTGCCAGCGGTAGGCGCTCAGCACTGAGGCTTTGATTTGCGCTGTCTCATCGACACTGAACGATCGTGAACCATTGCCAATAAAGTAGTCGGCATCGGATGCCGATTGTGCCTGCAGGATTGCGTCGACGGCCGCCACCAGCGCAATCAGATCGTTCACTGCCTGGTCGTGCTCGGCTGGCGAGAGTTTCGCGTGCTCCGCTTTCCACTCCAGTTCATCCAGCACGACGTGCCGGCTTTCATCCATCCAGTGAAATTTGAAGACATCCTTGAAGAGTGGGCACAACTCCTCGCGCGGGGCGATGCTTTGCTTGTAGTGCGTTTGAACAAACAGTTCGATATGACAAGTCAGCGCCAGCACCGACCAGCTGCTGACCGCCAGTACCGCGCGCGCCACATCGTTTGGATCGGCCACTTGACGATATCCCGCTGGCAATTGCGAACCCATCATCGTCTCTATGCGCCGGAACAGCTCCTGGTGCTTGATCTCGTCATTAGAAAAGCGCACCAGCGCTTCGAGTGCGAGTTGGTCGTCAAATACATGGGCCCGACCTTGGTCGAGCATTTTGGCACTGATAAAACGCTCGACCAGGCCAAAAATATACGCGTAGGTTCGGCCCTGAATCTGACTGAGCAGGCGCGCCTCGTCCGCGGTGAGAAAGGTCAGGCCGTCGATCCGCGACAGTCCGTCGGGCAAGAATTTGCGCGAGAAGTCGAAACGCCGGTCCTGGAGCAAATCGCGATCGATCTGCCATTCCGCTTTCTTCGATGATCTGACGATTTGAGCGTAACGGGCGGCGTTGCCCGAATCTGAGCTGGGTACGGTAGCGACGCTGTTCATATCGATCTCCTGCTTCCCTGGTCGAGTTGGAAGGGGTCATTACGGTTAACGTCGGATCCAATGACCGTTGGTGAAGACTCTGGGGAGAGCCTCGATCACCGAGTCCACGTTGGTGCTAATCTAGGCCTCGCAGTTCAGGCGAAGAATGACCAATACGCCTGATTACGTGCTCCAGACTCCGGAAGGGAGGGCTGGCCAGTGTTGGATGCGTTTTCTGATGTCTTGCGTGTGATTCGGCTGTCTGGAGGGGTGTTCCTCGAGGCCGAATTCACTGCGCCTTGGTGCATCAACGGAAGAATTTCTGCGGACGATTGCAAGCCGTTCCTGGCGGCACCCCGACATGTCATTGCGTCGCATTTTGTCACCGCGGGGCACATGCAATTACGCATCGACGGTGGTGCCACCGTCGACGTGCGGGCAGGCGAACTCATTCTGCTTCCTCGCAATGACGCTCATTCCTTTGGCAGCGACCTGAGCATTGCGCCCATGCCGGGGCGCGAAGTTATTCAACGGCCAGAAGTCGGCGGCATTTCACGAATCAAGTACGGCGGGGGCGGCGAGGCCACGCAGTTATTGTGCGGATTCCTCGGCTCTGAAATAGCCTTCAGTCCGTTACTTTCGTCGCTGCCCCCCTTATTGAAACTGGACGTGCGCGCGACGGCTTCGGGCGCCTGGATTGAAAGCTCATTCCGTTTCGCTATCAGTGAGATCGCGGCGGGGCGCGTCGGCTCCACAACGGTCATCGCCAAGCTATCGGAATTGCTGTTCGTCGAAGCCGTCAGCCAGTATGTTGCGAGCCTCCCGGCTGAGCGGCGCGGGTGGCTGGCGGGTTTGCGAGATCCGCCTATCGGGCGCGCGCTGGCGCTGCTCCATGCTCGTCCAACCGAGGGCTGGACGGCAGAAGCCCTGGCGCTTGAAGTGGGCATGTCGCGCTCGGTGTTCGCGGAGCGATTCACCGCATTGGTCGGACAGCCACCGATGCAATACCTGACCCTCTGGCGCATGCACGTGGCGGCTCAACACCTGCGCGAAGGTCGCGGTAATGTCGCGCAAATCGGCTTTGCAGTGGGTTACGAATCCGAAGCCGCGTTCAGTCGCGCATTCAAACGCCAGTTCGGCACATCACCCGGCACTTGGCGCAGACAATCAGCATGAGAGCTGATTGGCTTGAGCCTGCTTTGGAGCTCTGAATGAAAGTTGGCGTGATATCCGATACCCATGGTTTGCTCCGCGCCGAAGCCCTTGCTGCCCTGGAAGGTTGTGAGTGGGTCATCCACGCCGGCGACATCGGAAAACTCGAGATCCTCGAGCAACAGGCCTCAATTGCCCCGCTGCACGTAGTACGCGGGACGGCGGAGATTCAACCTGACGGTGACGCTGGCGCTGCTTGAGGTGCTTGAGTGTTCGATTGAGCCGCGGCTCGTTTCGTTATTGGAATGACCATCCGCTGAAGTGCGGTCCCAAAAAGAGAGACCGCTGCACAGCCCCCATCGCCGACTCGTTAAGCGGGCGGATCGATCTGATCCAGCACCCGGTTCGCCGTGATTTCCGCCAGCATGATGCTGTTGGAAATGCCCAGCAGGGCATTGCGGGATCCGCCGTCCAGATGATCCACCAGGTGATGAACCATCACGTCGACAGAGGCCAGTGTCTCGACCAGATAAACAACCAGGGTTTCGGTCGTGGCCTCTGGGTCCACGGAAAACAAGTTGCTGGGTGTGCGCGGGGTGGCTTTGATGTCGGCAGTCGAGGGGAAGTGGAAATCGAGGGCCCGTTCGGCGGCTTCGTTGAGTTTGTTTGAATCGGGT
The DNA here is from genome assembly GCA_003525045.1 of Pseudomonas sp. Lineage (GTDB taxonomy): Bacteria > Pseudomonadota > Gammaproteobacteria > Pseudomonadales > Pseudomonadaceae > Aquipseudomonas. The sequence continues at coordinate 7,222 of DQGF01000002.1, forward strand.
TCGTACGGGGAGGCTGGATCGGTGTCCGGCGGGTTTGGTGAAGGCTTCTTCATGTTCTGAGTTTTCCTAATGGTTGCCAATCCTCCTGCTGCTAAACGAAGAGGGTGGCAGCTGCACGCAGGTTAGCAGACCGGGAAACTCAGAAATCCGGCGCGCCCGAGGGCGCCCTACGTACAGCTACCATCAAGTACAGGCATTGAAATACCTGCATGACAGATGCACGCACATCCGAATTAACGCGGGCTGCTAAACCCGATCACTGATGGGCAGTGACACGAATCAAGTTACCGGGCGACCCCAAGGCGCACAAGCCGGCGGATTCTGGCGTAACCGTAGGCAACGGCGCAAGGTCTTGTGGCTTTCAGGAAGTAAGTTGTAGGGCGCTTAAACACGTGCCTTCTGCGGATGTTTAAATTGCATGAGTGAACGATTCTGCATGCCTGATTTTTGCGACCGGCAAGCCCACCTTGCAGGTCTCCGGCGGCAAAATTTTCACACAGGTTGGCTCAAAAGTGGTGGTCAAATTTGTTGCATCGCACGCGCCAATCCGCAATACTTCGCCCAACAACTAACCCTCACGACCGGCGTGGCTTGACCATTTGGTTGGAGGGGGAAAAAGCCGGCGCTAGCCGGTTTTTTCGTTTCTGGAGTACGAGAAATGCAGGGATCGCCTGAGCTAGAGCCTCTGCGCACTCGCATCTACATCGACGGATACAACTTTTACTACGGCTGCTTACGGGGGGACTCCCTACAAATGGCTGGATCTGCTGCCCCTCTTCGAAAAACACATTCTACCGTCTGCGCTGGTCAAAGATGTTGACGGCCATATTCGGCAATCGTCCTTACTGGCCTCTTCCTCGATCAAATTCTTCACCGCGAAAATCATCGAGTCCGTTGCACGGGCTCCTGACTCTGTGTCGTCGCAGGCACGCTATCACACTGCTCTGCGCAAGCTACATGACGGCCGGATCGAGCTAATCGAAGGCTACTACGCCGTCAACAAGATGAAGGTCAAAATCGTCGATGCCGAGGAACCTGGCCGGCCACCTCGGGAGTGCCAGGAGATCCAGGCTTGGAAGGTCGAGGAGAAACAAAGTGACGTGAACCTGGCCCTGCAGGCGTACCACGACGCGATCACCGGACAGATCGACCATGCTGTCATTGTCACTAACGACACGGACATTGCACCGGCGCTGGAAATGATCAGGGCATACACCCAAGTAATTATAGGTGTAGTCGTCCCGACAACTGATCACACCCGACCACCCAACACCGACCTGGTGAAGCACGCGCACTGGACGCGTCGGCAAATCAGCTCGAGTGAGCTTGCAGCCTGCCAATTGCCTCGAGTCATCTCGGGCAAGCGCCCGACCACCAAGCCGGAGTCTTGGTATGGGCAACCAGAGCTGTTGAAGGAAATTATGGAACTCGCGATCCCTGTCCGCGGAAGTCGTGCCGCCGCCCACAAATGGATGGAGCAGCCGAACCCATACCTGGACGGCGAGAGCCCGATTGAGCTTGCGGAAACAGTGGAAGGCGCGAACCGCGTTCTGGAGTACATTCGGAACTGGATTGCGCAGCGGACTCAGCCGTCCGCGCCAGACGTTGAGATGTCGAGTGCGATTGACGAATGACCACTGCTGGCTGATGGTTGTCCGTTAAGGAGGGCTGCAATCGACTCAAAGCTGACGGAGGTGACAGCTAGAAATCGACCATACCTTCCTGCCCCGCGAGTGGACATCTATCCTCTGCATTACTTGAGTCAAAGGGCGCGAAAGGCGGCATCCTATGTTCAATGACGGACGGCTATGACTGCTACCAAAATGCCTTGGCAGAGCGGGTCAACGGGATATTAAAGACAGAGCTTATGCTCCAGCGACCGCAGGATTTGACGCAGGCGAAGCAAATGGTGAGTGAGTCGATATCGATCTATAGCGGCGAGCGACCGCACCTGTCTTTGAAATACAAAACGCCCGATGCGGTGCATCGGGCGCCAGGGTGAAACAGGTGTAAACCTATTTCAGGACTAGACATCCACTTACCGACGATACGCCAAGGCCTCAGCGCAGGCTCCACGACACGCCGACATACATCGCCAGACCCTCACCTGGCGTGGACCGTGCCGCATCCAGCCCTTTGTCGTCGTAACCCGGAGTGACGGTGCCAGCGTAGTGCTTGTCAGTCAGGTTGCGCATGTCCAGCCAGGTCTGCCAGTCGCCCTTGGGCGCGTTGTAGCCCAGGGTCGCGCCGAACAGCGCGTAAGGATCGGCGTAGTAGCTGTTGGCGTAATCAACCGCCACCTTGGACACCCACTGTGTATTGAGCGCAGCGAAGAAGCCCTGGGGCCAGTCATAGCGCAGTTCGCCCTGGTAATAGTGCATCGGCAGGCCTGGCAGGCGGTTGTCGCCGAAGCGGTCGTCGTCGCGGTAGTGGAAGTCACTGAAGGTATAGCTCTGGCGCAGGCTCAGTTGGCCGCCATCGTCCCGCGACCACAGGTTGCTCGACAGGCTGGCTTCCACGCCCTGATGCACGGTGGGGCTGGCGTTGAGTTCGTAAGGCGTGGTGGCGTTGGCATCCGGCAACACCGAGAGCAATTCGTGGCGTACCTGGGCGTAGTACCAGGCCAGGCTCCATTGCCCCATTGTGCTATCGCCGCGACCGCCGATTTCCAGGGTGGTCGCGGTTTGGTTTTGCAGCTTGATCGGGTCGCGCTGAGCGCCTGTGGCCACACCGCTGCCTGCCGGGAAGCGCTGGTTGGCGCTGTAGATCAGCGACCAGGGGTGTGGCGCTTCGACGGAGCGGCTGAGATTGCCGAACAGCTGCAGGTCAGGCGTCAGCTGATAGCGCAAGCCCAGGCGCGGGGCGTAATCCCAGTCGTTCAGGCTGGTCTTGCCCCCTTCTTGCGGGTAGGTCACGGCGCTTTCGCGGCGGGTGTAGAGGGCGGCGAGGCCGGTCGTCAGCCACAGGTCGTCGGCGATCTCCAGATCATTGCCCACATGCAAAACAGTGTCTGAACCCTGATAGGTGAAGTTGCGAATGCGCGTGCCCGGCGCATAGCCGGCGGTGTTGCCGGTGGGGATGCGCACCGACTCGCTGGCGCCAGCGTTGGGCAGGTGCTTGGTCATACGCAGTCCCAGCGTGCTCTGGCTTTCCAGGCCCCAAAGGGTGTCGCGTCGCTTATAGTCGAACGTGCCGCTGACATCCGTGTAGGCGACCTTCAAGCGGTTGGGCCCCTCGCGCAAGTCCATGGGATAGTCGTGGTAGACAAGGCCGGTCTGGATGCTTGAATCGTCATCAATGTAGTAGGTGGTCTTGTTACCAATGAAGGTACTGCCCGGTTGCTCACGGCTGTCGTCCCGCGATACGTAAGCGGGGTTGGCTGCCCGTGGGTCGTGCTCGATGGAGTGCTTGGTCACGCGCCCGGCGAGGTCGTTGTCGGTCTGGCGATAGCGCAGGTAGAAACGCGTTTCCAGGTTCGGGTTGAAGCGATAACCGACGTTGGCGATTACGCCCTGGCTCTCGCTGGCCGTATGGTCCTGGTAGCCGTCTGCCCGCGCGTCGGTCGTGGCCACGTAGTAGTCGAAGTCGCCCAGCACCTGTCCCGAGCTGACTTGGCGCTGCTGATAACCGTGGCTGCCCATGGCGTAGCGCACCTGCAACAGCGGCGCGTCGTAGCCGGTATGGCTGATGTAATCGATGGCCCCGCCCAAGGCGAGGGCGCCTCTGTCGAAACCGTTGGCGCCGCGCAGCACTTCCACATGGTCGAGCCACAGCGGTTCCAGCAATTCATAGGGCGTGCCGCCCGGGCCGGTCAGCGGCAGACCGTCGAGCATGGCGTACAGCCCTGAGGCATGGGCGCCCGGTGCCCGGTTGATCCCCGATCCGCGGATCGAAATCTTGACCCCTTCGTTGCCTGCGGACTGGGCGTAGACCCCCGGTTGATAAGCCAGCACATCCTGGTTGCTCGCCACCCGACCCTGCAGGGCGCGGCGCAGGTCAACCACATTGGTGGCACCGGGCACTTCGGCAAGTCGGGCCTTGGCGTCTTCGACCGACGCGTCTTCGCCGCTCCGGTCCTCAGCCCCGATCAGCACTTGTCCAAGCTCCAGGCCTTGGGTCTCGGCCATGGCCGGACAGGCAAGGGCCAGCCCCAGCAGCGCGGCGGGCAAGGATTTGGGCGAGGGCATTGAGAGAACTCCAGACGGACAGGAACGGGCAGTGAAGAACTGCGACGCAGAGAAGAACGAAGGAAACACATGGCAATTTTGTTTTTTGACCTGGTAACGTCAATGCCGGGAGGCTTTTTTCGCTACCCAGTCGTGTGTCGTCACTTGAATGCGGCCCCAATCAAGGGGCCGCAGCCTGGCTGCCCTACGCGTGCGGATCGATCTGGTCCAGCACTCGGTTCGCCGTGATTTCCGCCAGCATGATGCTGTTGGAAATGCCCAACAAGGCATTGCGCGACCCACCGTCCAGATGATCCACCAGGTGATGAACCATCACATCGACCGAGGCCAGCGTTTCGACCAGATAAACCATCAGGGTTTCAGTCGTCGCCTCTGGGTTGACGTTAAACAGGTTGCTGGGGGTACGCGGGGTGGCTTTGATGTCGGCAGTCGAGGGGAAGTGGAAGGCCCGTTCGGCAGCTTCGTTGTGTTTGTTTGAATCGGGTTCGTATGGGGCTACCGGATCAATGTCCGGCGGGTTTGGTGAAGGCTTTTTCATTCACTAGGTCCTTGCATGAAGCGCCACCCCTCTTGCTGCTAAACGAAAGGGGAGGCAGCTGTACGCAGGTTAGCAGACCGGGAACCTAGCAAACCGGCGCGCCCGAAGGCGCCCTGCGCACAGCCACCATCAAGTGCAGGCATGGTAATGCCTGGCTGATAGAGCTTGTGCACTTCACTAGGAAACTACGGGCTGCTAAACCCGATCACTGATGGGCAGTGACACGAATCAAGTTACCGAGTGACCCCAAGGCGCACAAGCCGGCGGATTCTGGCGTAACCGTAGGCAACGGCGCAAGGTCTTGTAGCTTTCAGGAAGTAATCTGTAGGACGCTTAAACGCGCACCCTGCACGGATGTTTAAGTTGCGAATGAACATGACTCCAAGCCTGATTTCTGCACTCGGCCGGCACTAGAGCCATGTGTTCACCACCCGCCGATCCAACTCCTCCCAATCCGCCATGCCCAATACCCGCGTGGTGTTCAACCCGCGCAAATAACCGCGCAACTGATTGGCGGTGGCTCGCGCAAGCTCCGGGTCGGGCGCGTTTTCGCACAATAGGACGGTTTCGTACTCGATCAGGTACTCGGCCACCCGGTCACGAAAATCGGGTAAAACGGCGTCGCGGATCAGGTCAAAAGTTCTCAAGGAAAGATCCTCATCAAGCTTGTCTAGTTGTTATTGAGTGTGCATCCGTCTGCTCGGCGCGCAACTATTGCTAGAAGTAATAGTGACCATCAAGAAACGCAAGTTCCGCTTTGCCGACAATAGTTGGACAATCACCTCCCTCAGTTGATGAACCGAACTTTTTATTTTCAGGATGAGACCGATGCGCCCTTTATTTGTGCCTGTCATGGCGTTTGTCTTGATGATCGCCGGTTGTGCCTCCGTGCCGAACGATCCGACCCTGACCTTGCAGACCAGCAAGACCCCAGCCCAATACGCTGACTGCGTCGTGCTGAAATTGCAAGGCAGTGCGTTGAACCCGACTGTCTTGCAGACACAGCACAGCTACCGGATCGTGGTGCCGAGCAAAGTCTCGGCGGACAACGTGCTGGAAGCCTATAAGGCCGGGAACGGCGGCAAGGTGTTCATCTACGAGCGGCATTTGCTGGCCGCGAACTTCCTGCCATCGAGTTTTCAACGCGCCGCAGAGGAATGCATCTGACCCCGCCCCGTAAACGCTTTTCACAGAGCTCCTTTGGTTGGCCGCAACCAACCAATTTTTTGCCCCGCCCCCATTTGGATGCGGGGCTTTTTTTTGTCTGCCTTATCGCATCGCCATCTGCGAACCAATGCATTCCCTCCTGTACTATGCAACGCCCGACACGCCACGCGCCTGAACATGGAACCTCACTCGATTCTTGCTTTTACCCTGGTCGCCGCGCTTAGCTCCCATCACGGTCATGAGGAACTCTGGAGCATCGAGATTCGCTGCACCGAAGGCACCCTGCGGCTGGACAACGGTGGCGAACTGTTGAGTATTGACGGCGTGCGCCAAGCCGTATCGGAGGAGGGCGAGTACGCGGCGGTGTATCGGCATTTTCAACAGCTGATTGGCGACAACGCCAGTGACCTGGACCTGCAGCCGCTGCGACGGGTTGCCGACAGCTTTTTTGTCGGCAGTCGGACGTCGGTTGAGCCGTTCTATGATGAGTTCGTGGTGAAAAGGAACTGCAGTTGAACCAACAGACATTGTCCATGCGCCTGGAGCGCGTGGCAGCGCATGTGCCAGCCGGTGCGCGCCTGGCCGATATCGGCTCCGATCACGGCTACCTGCCGGTGGCGTTGATGCGCCGTGGCGCCATCGCGGCGGCGGTGGCCGGCGAGGTGGCATCGACGCCGTTCCGCTCGGCCGAACGCACCGTGCGCGAGAACGGCCTGGATCAGCGGATCACCGTGCGCCTGGCCGATGGCTTGGCGGCGATCGAGCCGGAAGACGGGATCACGGCGATCAGCATCTGCGGCATGGGCGGCGAGACGATTCGCGACATCCTCGACAGCGGCAAAGCGCGTCTGAGCGGCCAGGAGCGCCTGATCCTGCAGCCCAACGGCGGCGAGCAGCCACTGCGCCAATGGCTGATGGAAAATGGCTACCGCATCCTCTGCGAGGAGTTGCTGCGAGAAAACCGCTTCGACTACGAAATCATCGTCGCCGAGCGAGCCGGGCCGGTGATGTACACCGCCCAGGAGCTGTACTTCGGCCCGCTGCAGATGCAGGCACGCAGCCCGGCGTTCCTGGTCAAGTGGCAGCGCATGCTGCGCGAGAAGCAGAAGACCCTGACCCACTTCGCCCGGGCGCGGCAGGCCGTGCCCGAAGAGAAGGTGCAAGACATCGCCCGGCAGGCCCGGTGGATCACCGAGCTGCTGGCTTGAGCCCGGTCCAGGGTTTCTACGAAAAGTCGCCGAGCGGCGATCAGGGTATCAGGTGGTAAATGACGCAGCCGCTAAAGTGAACATGCAAAGCTGCTGACCACCCAGTACGTTGACGGTTTACCGCTTCACCGCTTTGAAAAAGTGCTGGGCCGCCATGGCATCGATATCCCACGCCAGACACTGGCTCGCTGGATAATCCAGTGCGGTCAGCACTTCCAACCGCTGCTGAATTTAATGCGCGACAACCTGTTGAGCAGCCAGGTCATTCACTGCGATGAAACCCGCGTGCAGGTGTTGAAAAAGCCTGACCGAGAGCCCGGCAGCCAGTCCTGGACGTGGTGCAAACCGGCGGCCCGCCGGACAAGCCGGTGATCCTTTTTGTGACCGATACCTTCGCTTCAAGCTGGGATCAGTATCGGCTAAGTGCCTTTCTGCAAAAAAGTAGTGTTAGCTATGTAAAAAAAGCATCGAAACTACAATTATTCAGCATTAGACGACATTGTTCCCTCTCCTTAGGCTTCGCCCCATTACCTGCGGCGCCTGGCGCGCCCGGTATCCTAAAATAATCGAGGAATGGGCGATGTCCGAACGCAGTGGTGGCCAACTTGTCGTTGATCAATTAACAAATGAAGGCGTGCAGACAGTGTTCTGCGTACCGGGTGAAAGTTATCTGGAAGTCCTTGATGCGTTACACGATTCGCCAATCAAGCTAGTTGTTTGTCGTCAGGAGGGTGGGGCGGGTTACATGGCCGATGCCCACGCTCGAATCACTGGAAAGACTGGTGTGTTCATGGTGACTCGTGGCCCCGGTGCGGCCAATGCCATGGTCGCGTTACACACCGCCTGGCAAGACAGTGTGCCCCTGGTGCTGTTCGTTGGACTCATTCCACGCGCTGAAACCTACCGAGAGTCTTTCCAGGAGTTCGATCTCAATGGCTGGTTCGGTACGACCACCAAAGGCGTGTTCCAGATCGAGCACGCCGAGCGGATTCCTGAAATCGTTTCTCGGGCCTTTGCGCTGGCGCGCACAGGTCGGCCGGGCCCGGTAGTCATCGGACTGCCGGAGGACATGCTGCGTGATCGCGTGCAGGCTCAGGCCGTCGAGCCCATCCGTACGCTGCAAAGCGTTCCCGGACAGGACGCCATTGCTCAGTTGGAGCACCTGTTGGCCATTGCTTTGAAACCGCTGGTGATTCTCGGCGGTGGAGGCTGGACGCCGCAGGCCACCCGACAGATCCAGCATTGGGCCGAACGCTACGAGCTACCGGTTGCCGTCGACTTTAACTGCATGGACCTGATCGACCATCGCTCGCCATCCTATATCGGCTCGCTGGGTTATGGACGCTCACAGATCATGGCTGACGCGTTGCAAAACGCAGATGTGGTGATTGGCATTGGCTCACCCTTGGGCGACATCGTGACAGACAGCTGGGCGCTGTTGCCGGTGCAGGGGCATGCGGCCAAACTGCTTACAGTAGTACCGGACAGTGATTGTCTTGGCGCGATGCATCCTCAAGCGTTGCGCATCATTGCGGACATGCCCGGTTTTGCCTCCGCACTGGCGACCCTGACGCCATCTTCACCGGTGCGCTGGGGCGACCGCACCCGCGGGCTGCGTGAGGCGGGCGAACGCTACCGTCAGCCGCCCAATCTGGGCGGTGATATCGACCTCAACATTATTTTCGAGCACTTGCAGCGATCGCTGCCAGACGATGCCATCGGCACATGGGGGGCTGGTAATCATGCCGGATGGGCCG
>DQGF01000203.1:0-142 GCA_003525045.1 Pseudomonas sp.
GCTGTTACACCGCTTTCGCTCCTACAAGTGCACCCGATCCCCTGCAGGAGCTGCCACAGGCTGCGATCTCTTGATCTCCATTCCCCCGCTGCCGGGACGAAGATTCCCTGTTTTTTAGGAATAGTCCTACAGAAAGCTTGCC
>DQGF01000203.1:473-1087 GCA_003525045.1 Pseudomonas sp.
GGTCTTCCGTAGCCTTGTGCCCTCACGAAACTCACATCCTGCCGGGGGCCCTCCGTTGTCGAACAAAGCGTTACGTATCCTGATTGCCGACGAGCAGCATTTTCAGCGGATGAGAATCGAGCGCCTGTTCAACCGGCTCGACTACCACCGAGTGGCCCCCGTGCAAAACCTTGCGGAGCTGCTGACGCTGGTCGAATACAGTGTCACGCCATTCGATCTGGTGGTCATCAATGCCTCGTTGGCCGGCGGCGCGATGGACTTGCTCGATTTTTTCCTCGATAACCCGCAGGTTCATTACGCCTTGATCTATGACGGCCAACAGGCGGATTTGCCGCCGATCCCGGCCTGCGGGCAACAGAAGGTTCACGTGAACCATGGATTGCTGCCTGATCTGGCCTGCATCGAGCGACTGATGGCGATCATTGATCCGCAGCTACCGTTCGTCGGCACTGTCATTTCTGTCAGGTAGATTCAACCGAAATTCCATGCAACAGTCTCTGCGCAGCCGTTGTGTTTAACCCGGGCCAGGCCCAAGGGCATCGATTGCCCACTTGTAGTGCCTTTGCACAGGGAGTTGCCATGAAGTCAGCGCTGATAGCGGACGATCATCCGGT
>DQGF01000203.1:1392-1633 GCA_003525045.1 Pseudomonas sp.
CTGATAGCGGACGATCATCCGGTGGTTCGTGCTGCAGTGAAAATCTTGCTTAAGCAGGAGGGCTTTAAACAGATATACGAGGTGTCCAGCGGTAACGAAGTCTTGCCGATGATCCGCGAACATAAACCTGATCTGGTGGTACAGGATCTGGTCATGCCCTCGCTGGACGGGCTTGATGTGCTGGCACGGATCCAGGCCGGTGACGTGCCGTGCCGGGTCGTGGTGTTCACGTCCCAGGAAG
>DQGF01000203.1:1952-8649 GCA_003525045.1 Pseudomonas sp.
CTGTTTTATCAGGATCGTTGCATGCGTGCCGGTGCTTCGGCGTATGTGTCCAAGTCCAACGATTTGCAACATCTGCACAAGGCCGTCCAGGCCGTCATGGCCGGTTATAGCTATTTCGCCAAGCTGCCTTCGAGCTCGGTGTCGCTGAATTCCTTGCAACGCAGCGAAAAAGACTTGATCGACAAACTCTCCGACCGGGAACTGACGATCTTCCAGTACCTGGCCCGGGGCATGAGTAACAAGGCCATCGCCGAAATCATGAACCTGAGCCACAAGACTGTCAGCACCTACAAGACCCGTACGATAGAGAAGCTCAACGTGGAGTCCCCAGTGCACCTGAGGGATTTCGCCTTGCGTAATCATCTGATCTGAATGAGGACCTTGCGGCGTTGGCGTCGTCTGACCACCTTCCTGCTTGCGGGTTGTCTCTGGATGTCGAGTGTCCGTGCGCAGCCGCAGACACTGACGTTGCTGGGGCGCTCCAGTGCCGAGGGTCATGAGGTCAAACTGTCAGCGACCGATTCCCGCTGGCTGCGGCAAAAGGGCCGATTGGTACTCGCCGTCTCCGCACCGGATTATCCTCCCTTCGACATCACCACCACGGGTACTGACTATGAGGGGTTGACCGCAGACTATGCCGGGCTGCTGCGGCAGCTTCTGCACGTAGAGATCGCCGTTCAGCGTTACGAATCGCGAGACGACGCGGTGCGAGCAATCAAACAAGGCACCGCGGATTTGCTTGGCACGGCCAACAGCTTTGAGGCCGAAAACCAAGAGCTGCGGATGTCCAGTGCCTATGCCGTCGATCAACCGGTGCTGGTGACGCGCACTGAGTCATCGCAGCCGCTGGACCCGGACCTGGCCGGCAAACGGCTGGCGACGCTGTACCACTATTTGCCTGAGCAGAGGGTGCAGGCGTTCTATCCCAAGGCCGATGTTCAGTTATTTCCCTCGACGCTGAGTGCGGTGGGAGCCGTAGCGTTCCGGCAGGCGGATGTCTATCTGGGCGACGCGATCAGCGCCCATTACCTGATCAGCAAAAACTACCTCAACAATGTTCAGTTGGCCGACTTTTCGCGCATGGAGTCCGGTCGGTTTGCGTTTGCGATGACCCGCGACAACGAACAGTTGCATCGCATCGTCAACAAGGCGCTGGCGGCGGTGAGCACCAATGAACAAATGAACATCCTGCGTCGATGGGACGCCAGCGGGGCTTCCATTTCGGGTGCGCAAACGCTGCAATTGAGCGTGGCCGAGCAGCGTTGGCTCGATCGACATCCGCGCGCAAGCGTGGCGATGAACGAAAACATCCTGCCGATTTCGTTTATCGACAGGGATGGAAAGTTTCGCGGCATCAGTGCTGATGTGCTGGCCAAAATCAGTCTGCGCACCGGATTGCAGTTTGATATACGGCCCGCTAAATCAATCGCCGAGATGTTGGAGTCGCTCAAGACCGGAGAGGTCGATCTGGTGGCGGGGATAAGCCCCAGCATTGAACGCGAGACCGAGTTGCGCTTCACTCGGCCGTTTCTCACCAGCCCGAATGTGCTGGTGACTCGCCTGGGGCCGAACAATCCCACGACCCTGGATGAAATGGCCGGAAAAACACTGGCTGTCACCCAAGGCAACAGTGCCGGTGAATTCATTCGTCAACATTTCCCGCAGATCAGGCTGGTCAATGCTCCCTTGACCGCGGATGCGATGGAAATGGTCGCCCGGGGCAAGGCTGACGGCGGTATCAACTCATTGATCGCCGCCCGCTACATGATTTCCCGGCGATACCGGGATCAGCTGAAGGTGACCAGCACCGTCGGCACCGATCCGGCCCGCAGCACCCTGGCGACCAGTCGCGAGGCCGTTGAGCTGCATTCGATCCTGGACAAGGCGCTGCTCAGTATCGCCCCCGACGAAATCGATGCTCTGACCCTTTATTGGCGTAATGATCTGATGGTGGAGCAAAGCTTCTGGCTGCGTCATCGACAGACCATTTTTCAAGCATTTGCCGCGGCCGGCGCCTTGCTGGTGCTTGCCCTGGTCTGGATCGGTTACCAGCGTCGGCAGATCCGCCAGCGCCAGTTGTTGCTCAGTCAACTGCAGGACGCCAAGGACGCCGCCGACGAGGCCAATCGTGCCAAGACCACGTTTCTGGCGACCATGAGCCATGAGATCCGCACGCCGATGAACGCCCTGATCGGCATGCTCGAATTGGCGCAGAAGCAGGCGCAGGAGGGCATTGCCGACCGTGCCGCGATTGAAGTGGCATCGAATGCCGGACAACAATTATTGGCGTTGATCGGCGACATTCTGGACATCGCCCGCATCGAATCCGGGCATTTGTCGCTGACCCCTGACCGAGCCAACCTGCGCACGCTGGTGGAGTCGGTGTGTCGGGTTTTCGAGGGCCTGGCACGGCAGAAGAGCCTGGAGTGGCGGGTCGATCTGGATCCGCACAGCGACTGCGATGTGTTGATCGATCCCACGCGCTTCAAGCAGGTGCTGTCCAATCTGTTGAGCAATGCCATCAAGTTCACCCGGGAAGGTGAAGTGAGCCTGACGCTGCGGGTCGAGCCTGTCCTGTCGGGGCATCTGGCGGTCAGTGTGCGCATCGAAGACAGCGGCATCGGCATCGGCACAGTGGATCAGCAGCGCTTGTTCAGTCCTTTCGTTCAGGCCGGCAACAGCCAGCAGTCCGGCCGTAGTGGTTCCGGCCTGGGATTGGTGATCAGCCGCTCTTTGTGCGAAATGATGGGTGGTCGATTGCAGCTCGACAGCGTTCTTGGGCGGGGCACCCGGATCGACGTCAGTCTTGAACTGGTGACGTTGCAAGCGTTGCCTTCCAGCGAGTCGCCCGCCAGCGAGCTGCAAGTGCCTACCCGGTCGCTGGTGATCCTGGTGGTGGACGATTACCCGGCCAATCGATTGTTGCTGTCACGACAGCTGAGCTTTCTGGGGCATCGGGTTCTGGAGGCCGAGGACGGCGAGCGCGGCCTGGCGCAGTGGCGCGAACATGAGTTCGATCTGATCATCACCGACTGCAACATGCCGATGATCAGTGGTTATGAACTGGCGGGGGCGATACGCGATGACGAGCGGGCTCAAGGGTTGCAACCGACGCCGATTCTGGGGTTTACCGCCAATGCGCAGCCCGAGGAGAAGATCCGCTGCGTGGAAGCGGGGATGGACGACTGTCTGTTCAAACCCATCCGGCTGGCAGATTTGAGTGAATGGCTGGCTTTGAGGTTTGCGCCTGAATTGCCCATGGTGATCGCAGCACCTGCAACGTCCGAGATCGACCTGAGCGGCCTGGAACTCTACGTCGGTGCAGACCGAGAGCTGATCGAACAATTGCTGCGCGATCTGGCCGTGACTAACCGCGATGACCGCGATCTTCTGCTGCAGCTGCACACCCGCGGCAATCTCCACGACTTGCAGAGACTGGCGCACCGCATCAAGGGCGGCGCACTCATGGTTCGCGCGGCCGGTCTGATCCAGTGTTGCGAGCAGCTGGAGCGTGCCTGTGGCGAGGGCCGCGCAGCACTGATCGACGAGGCTGTCGATCAGTTGCAACAGGCCATGACGCGCCTGGATCATCGCCTTGTACAGGGCTGACGTTTAATCCCAGTTCGGGGCGATACCTTTGGGACTGGTCAGACGTTGGCCACGATCCAGACCGGCGATCAAGGCCATGTCAGCGTCGCTCAACTTCATGGCGCAGGTTTTCAGGTTGCTGGCCAGATTGGCGCGTTTGGTGGACGAGGGAATCACTGCGTAACCCAGTTGCACGGCCCAGGCCAGGGTGACCTGTGCCGGTGTCGCCTGCAGGCGATCGGCGATCTGCTGGATGACCGGGTCCTTGAGTACTTCACCGTAAGCGAGGGTCATGTACGAGGTGATCTGAATGCCTCGGCTCTGCGCGAACGCGACGACCTTGCGGTTTTGCAAGTACGGATGCAATTCGATCTGGTTGGTGGCGATGTTCTCGGCACCGACCGCAGCGATCGCCTGTTGCATCAGGTCGACGGTGAAGTTGGACACCCCGATCTGCCGGGTCAGGCCGAGCTTTTTGGCTTCGAGCAGGGCGGTCATGAATTCTGCCACCGGCACCTGGTCTTCCGGCGACGGCCAGTGGATCAGGGTCAGGTCCAGGTAGTCGGTCTGCAGTTTTTGCAGACTCTCCTTGAGGCTGTCGATCAGGCGGTCCTTGGCGAAATTGGCGACCCAGATCTTGCTGGTGATGAACAGTTCTTCACGGGCAATGCCGCTGGCGGCAATGGCTTGGCCGACCTCGGCTTCGTTCTCGTAGATTTGCGCGGTATCGATGGCCCGGTAGCCGAGCTCAAGGCCTGTGCTCACCGAATCGATGACCACCTGGCCTTGCAAGCGAAACGTACCAAGACCGAATGCGGGAATAGACATCAATGACTCCAGGGGTTGCAGTGGGAATGGACAGGAGTATCCGCGCCTGCATCCTTGAGAAAAACCGCTGGATCGGCAAAGCAATGTTTACCGCAAGTCATGAATCGGGGGCGACCTGGGTATTGAGGGTGTTTGTTCTGGCGCCTTCGCGGGCAAGCCTCGCTCCTACAAAATCTGCGCCCCCCTGTAGGAGCGAGGCTTGCCCGCGAAGGCCGCGATTCGGTTTTCGAAATAAAAACTCCGCCAGCCCCGATCAGCTTGTCGATGCCCTAGGCAATATCGCTGTGGCTGAATTCCTCACCAAGAAAGTCGATCAACGTCCGCACTGACGGCAGCAACCCGCGGCGCGATGGGAATATTGCGTGGACGATCCCGCACTTGGGGGCCCAGCCCGGCACCAGCTCCACCAAGCGTCCGGTGGCGATGTCATCACGCACCACCACGTTCGGCAGGTGCGCGATGCCGATCCCCGCGAGCACCGCGTGACGCAGCGCTAACAAGTCATCGGTGACCATGCGCGGCGCGTGTCGAATCACTGCACTGGCGCCATCGGCGCCGAACAGTTCCCACTGATAGTCACGCTGCGCCGCGCCCCAATGCAGGCTCGGCAGACCGCTGAGGTCGGCCGGGGCAGCGGGTGCCGACAGGCGTTCGCAAAAGGCCGGGCTGCCCACCAGGCTCTGGGTGCTATTGCCCAATACCTTCATCACCATGTCGGTGTTTTCCAGCGGCGGAAAGCGCACCCGCAAGGCGACGTCGAAACCCTCGTGGATCAGGTCGACCCGGCGGTTGGTGCTTTCGATGAACAATTCCACCAGGGGGTACTTGAGCATGTAGCGGGTCAGCATCGGCCCGACCCAGGAATTGAGCAGGGCGGTGGGGCAACTGATGCGCACCAGCCCCTGGGGTTCGGAGCGGTTGCGCTCGATCAGTTCGGCGGCGCTTTCCGCTTCGACGCGCATGGCCAGACAGCGCTGGTAATAGGCTTGGCCGATTTCGGTCAGCGAACAATGTCGACTGCTGCGGTGCAGCAGGCGTACGCCGAGGCGCTCTTCGAGCTCGGCAATGCGCCGGCTGAGTTTGGATTTGGGCATGTCCAGCGCCCGTCCGGCCGGAGCGAAACCGTGGTGCTCCACCACTTGGGTGAAGTAGTAGAGGGTGTTGAGGTCTTCCACCATCGTTCTCCATATAGAACGCTAAGACTGATTTTTGCAGTCTAGTGCATCAAAGGCTGCGGTTTTAAGCTTTGTCCATCGCGTCACACAACAGAGTTGGAGGCAGAATGAAAAACATCATCGGTATCTACACCAGCCCACGGGCCCATTGGGTTGGCGACGGCTTTCCGGTTCGCACACTGTTTTCCTACGACAACCTGGGCAAACACATCAGCCCGTTTTTGCTGCTCGATCACGCCGGTCCCACGGATTTCACCCCGACCACCGAGCGTCGTGGCGTTGGTCAGCATCCACACCGCGGTTTCGAAACCGTGACTATCGTTTACAAGGGCGAACTGGAGCACCGCGACTCCACTGGCAGCGGTGGCAAGATCGGTCCCGGCGACGTGCAATGGATGACCGCCGCGTCGGGGATTCTCCACGAAGAATTCCACTCCGAAGGTTTCGCCCGGAGCGGCGGCACCCTGGAAATGGTTCAGCTGTGGGTCAACTTGCCAGCCAAGGACAAAATGGCCGCCGCCGGTTACCAGACGATTCTCGATGGCGACATCCCGAGCATCCCGCTCAAGGACCAGGCCGGCAGCCTGCGCTTGATCGCCGGTGAGTTCGACGGCCACACCGGCCCGGCGCGAACCTTTACGCCGATCGATGTCTGGGACATTCGCTTGAACGCCGGCAAGTTGCTGACCCTGGATCTGCACGAAGGGCGCAATACCGCAGTGGTGGTGCTGCGCGGAACGGTTCAGGTCAACGGTCTGGAACCGGTGCGAGAAGGGCAGTTGGCGTTGTTTGGGCGCGACGGCAATCAGCTCAGCCTCGAAGCCAATAACGACGCCGTGGTGTTGCTGCTCAGCGGCGAACCGATCGACGAGCCGATCGTCGGTCACGGTCCGTTCGTGATGAACAGCGAGCAGGAAATTCATCAGGCCTTTGCCGATTTCCAATCGGGCCGTTTCGGTCGGATGAGCGGTTGAATCAATGCGGCAACGTTGTGGCGTGCCAGGTTTGGCTGACTACGCTTGCCTGGCCGCGGTTGACGAAAAAACAGAGTTCACTCACGCCGGCCCCGTTCGGCATCGATTAAAAGCGAGGATTTCCCCATGACT
>DQGF01000383.1:0-3287 GCA_003525045.1 Pseudomonas sp.
GACAGTTGCTCCCACATTTGATCCGCGGTGTACACAAAAAGTGTGACCGACACAGATCCACTGTGGGAGCGGGCTTGCTCGCGAAGAGGCCCTCAGCCCCAACGCATCATTTGGACTTGAGCTTCAAATAAGACTGATGCAAATCCGAAGCCCAACCATCGATCACGCCCTTCACATCATCGGCCTTCATCACCTGGGATTCGTTTTCCAGCGGTTTGCCGGTGCCTTTGCGCACCACCTGGGCCAGGACTTTGTTGTTGCCGCCATCGAGGAACACCGCTTCGGTGGCCAGGTCGGTTTCCTGGTCGCGGATGCCGCTGGCCGTACTCACCGCCGCTGCCACCAGGGCAATCGGGATCACTTCATAAGGCTTTAAGCCTTGAGTCTTGCTGCTGACTGCGGTGATCGCGGCTCGTACCACCATCACACCGGGGCCTGGGCCAGCCGCCAGAGGTAGGGATTTACCCACTTCACGCTTGAGCGCCTGATCGTAGTAACTGGTGATGCCGTTGAGGGTGGCCTGCGGGATCTTCACGGTTGGTTGAGGTTTGGGATAGAGCTGGGTCGGTTCGATGTAAACGCTGGTGTATTTATTCATATCGAGCTTGGGATCCATCCAGCGCATCACCGTGGCGCCCGAGGGTGACTTGGCTTCCTTGAGCTGGCTGTAGTCCTTGAGAAACCCTGAATACTGCTCCGGTTCAACGACTTTACTGGAGCAGCCCACCACGCCGATCGAGGCAATACACAGAGTGCTCATCATTAACGCAAGCTTCATGCTGTAACTCCTGTGAGCAGGTGGACAACGGTACGAACAAGGGTGTTACAGGTATAGCCAATGCGGCGACTTTTGCATTGAAAATCGTGCGTCGTTAAATCAAAAGATCGCAGCCTTCGGCAGCTCCTGCATTGACCCTGTACACCGATAATGACCCGGGTGTACGCAATCTCGTAGCAGCTGCCGCAGGCTGCGATCTTTGATCTTGACGCGCTTAGCGTCGCCGAAACAACGGCCGCGGCTCTATCACCGAGCGTCCATACAACACACTCATCCCGGCCAACCCCTTGAGTGCATCCTCAGCGGATTTGTCCTCACGAACGGCAAAGCTGTCAAAACCACACTGACGCATATGGCTGAGTTGGTCGCGCAATACATCGCCAATCGCGCGCAACTCGCCGGTCCAGCCCAACCGCGTGCGCAACAGGTACGCCTGGCTATAGCCGCGCCCGTCACGAAAGCTCGGAAAATCCAGGGCAATCAGCGGCAGTTGTCCAATCCACGGCTTGAGGCTTTCCACTTCGTCGTCCGGCCCCAGCCACACCCCATGCCGTTGCGGATCCTGCAGCCAACAGGCCAACGGCAGAATCACCGGGCCAGCGGGCCTTCCTGCATCGAGATCCCTGACCAGCGTCCACGGATCGTCAGCGTCAAAACGCGCCACGCCTTCCTGCAGTCGCAACAGATTGTTCATGCCGACACCTCCAGCAGCTTCGGGTAAACCTCTTCCTTGTAAGGCTCCAGACCGATGCGCTGCAGGGTGTCGACGAACAGCTCCTCGCTCTCGCGGTAACGGACGAACGTGGCGATGATCCGCTCGATCACGCCGGGCACTTCGGCGGCGCTGAAGGACGGGCCGATGACTTTGCCCAGCGCGCTGTCCTTGCCCTGGGCACCACCGAGGGTGATCTGGTACCACTCGCTGCCGTTCTTATCGACCCCGAGAATGCCGATGTTGCCGATGTGGTGGTGGCCGCAGGCGTTCATGCAGCCGGAGATGTTGAGGCTGATGTCACCCAGGTCATGCAGATAGTCGAGGTCTTCGAAACGTCCCTGAATCGCCTGGGCGATGGGGATCGACTTGGCATTGGCCAGCGCGCAGAAGTCACCGCCGGGACAGGCGATGATGTCAGTCAGCAAACCGATATTGGCGCTACCCAGGCCCTGCTCGCAAGCCAGGCGCCAGAGCGCGAACAAGTCCGACTTCGACACATCCGGCAGGACGATGTTCTGTTCATGGGCAATGCGGATTTCACCGAAACCGAATTGCTCGGACCAGGCGGCTACGGCGTCCATCTGTTCACCGGTGACGTCACCCGGCGGTGAAGCGCTGCCCGGTTTGGTCGACAGCACCACGCTGGCGTAGCCTGGCACCTTGTGCGGCTGGACGTTGCGCGCCACCCAACGGGCGAAGGCCGGGTTCTGAGCCAGATGTGTGCCGAAGTCGAGATCAGTATTGGACAGTGCACGGTAATCGGGGGCTACAAAGGCACTGGCGACGCGCTCGTATTCGACCTCGGTCAATTGCGCCGGACCGTCCTTGAGGTACTGCCACTCCTCCTCCACTTCCCGGGCAAAGGCTTCGATACCCAGCGCCTTGACCAGAATCTTGATCCGCGCCTTGTATTTGTTGTCGCGCCGACCGTGGCGGTTGTAGACCCGCAACACCGCTTCGACGTAGGACAGCAGATGCTGCCACGGCAAGCCTTCGCGAATCTGCAGACCGAGGATCGGTGTGCGCCCCAGCCCGCCGCCGACAATCACCCGCAGCAGCATTTGCCCTTCGGCACCGGGATAAAGATACAGGCCGATGTCATGCATCATGATTGCTGCACGGTCCTGTTGTGCCGAGCAGATGGCGATCTTGAACTTGCGCGGCAGGAACAGAAATTCCGGGTTGATGGTCGACCATTGCCGCAGGATTTCCGCCAACGGTCGCGGGTCGATCAGCTCGTCCGCGGCGACCCCGGCGAAGGCTTCGGTGGTGATGTTGCGTACGCAGTTGCCCGAGGTCTGGATCGCGTGCATCTCTACCTGGGCCAGGCGCTCGAGGATGTCCGGGACCTGGGCCAGTTCGATCCAGTTGAATTGCATGTTCTGCCGGGTGGTGAAGTGGCCATAGCCGCGATCGTAATCCCGGGCGATGCTCGCCAGCGTACGCATCTGCCTGGCGCTCAACGTGCCGTAGGGAATCGCCACGCGCAGCATGTAGGCGTGCTTTTGCATGTACAGGCCGTTCTGCAAGCGCAACGGCAGGAACTCCTCTTCGCTCAACTCGCCCGCCATGAAGCGTTCGACCTGGTCGCGAAACTGCGCGACCCGTTCGAAAACCAGCGCCCGGTCATAGTCGTCGTACTGATACATGTGGCTACCTCATCAGGAGTGATCGGGTTCTGCGGCTTATGCCAGTCAGTCAAGGTGCAGAACCTGTGGGAGCGAGCCTGCTCGCGAAGGCGCCGAGTCAGGCGACATAGATGTTGACTGTGCTGGCCCCTTCGCGAGCAGGCTC
>DQGF01000383.1:3598-4386 GCA_003525045.1 Pseudomonas sp.
GTCTCGCTCCCACAGTTCCAGCGCCTCCACTGGTCAGCATCGGGCTCTGTGGCTCGTTTGCCAGGTAGTGACTATGGACCTGCGGCGCAGTGCGTTACAGACTCACCTGAAGGCTAAAAAACCATATCAGCGCGCGGCAGATGGCCGCACACAGGCCTCCATATCTGATCCGCATAAATGATGTTTTCCTGAGACTGTTTTGTTTCCAACAGGGTTTCTACAGTGCATGACATGCCAGACCGGGCGGCCTGGCACTCCTTTGCAACCGTGGAAGCATTGACCATGAGCACAGCAACAATCGGACAGGCCTATAACTACAAGGTCGTCCGCCAATTCGTCGTGGCGACTGTCGTCTGGGGCGTCGTGGGGATGGCGATGGGGGTGTGGATCGCCTCGCAACTGGTGTGGCCCGAGATGAACCTCGACCTGCCTTGGACCACCTTCGGTCGCTTGCGCCCGCTGCACACCAGCCTGGTGATTTTCGGCTTTGCCGGCAGCGCGCAATTCGCCGCCAGTTACTACGCGGTGCAACGTACCTGCCAGGTGAGGTTGTATTCGGACAAACTCACCGCCTTCACCTTCTGGGGCTGGCAATCGGTGATCGTGGTGATGCTGGTCACCCTGCCGCTGGGCTACACCACGACCAAGGAATACGCCGAGATCGAGTTCTCCGGCGCGGTGTGGATGACCGTGGTGTGGGTCGCTTACGCCATCGTGTTCTTCACCACCGTGGTGCAGCGCAAGACCAAACATATTTACGTCGGTAACTGGTTCTTCGGCGCGTTCAT
>DQGF01000383.1:4685-4990 GCA_003525045.1 Pseudomonas sp.
AACTGGTTCTTCGGCGCGTTCATCGTGGTGATCGCAATGCTGCACGTGGTCAATCACCTGGCGATCCCGGTGGACTGGTTCAAGTCCTATCCGGTGTATTCCGGGGCCACCGACGCCATGGTGCAGTGGTGGTACGGGCACAACGCGGTGGGTTTCTTCCTGACTACGGGCTTCCTCGGGATGATGTATTACTTCGTACCGAAACAGGCCGGGCGGCCGGTGTATTCCTACCGGTTGTCGATCGTGCATTTCTGGGCGTTGATCACCCTGTACATCTGGGCGGGTCCGCACCACTTGCACTACAC
>DQGF01000125.1:0-2207 GCA_003525045.1 Pseudomonas sp.
CCGCCCTGCTGAAGGCGCTTGACACGCAGGAGCGCACAAGCCTGCTCGGCTTGACGACTACGGACGAAACGCTCCAGGCGCAGTCCCTGGGCACAGTGATTGCCGAGCAATCAAAACTTAAGAAGTTACCGCTTTTTGCCCGCCTCTATCAGCGCTCTGACGTTATCACGCAGACGAAGGCCGCACCTGTCCAAGCGAAGTTTCCGGGACTGCCGGCCAGCGTTGCCGACGAGCTGGTGCAGCATGCCGATGTCAGTGAATGGCGGGAGCTCGAAGACGCAAAAGTGCCGTTGCGACTGGCCGAAGAAGCACGGCGGTATGCGCAGGTGGTGCGCTTGAACCGGGCCTATGAAGGGCTGTACCTGGACGCCGCCAGCGGGTTGGACACGGACCGTTTGGTGCTCAATACCGTCAAGCATTTACCGGGCTGGCCAAACGATGTGTTTGTCGAGATCACGGAATGGGCGGTGCATTCGCAGGAAAAGGCCAGCATTGGTTCAACCAGCGCGGTGCACAAGCTTTTCATCGAAGCTTACCCTGACCGTTTTAAAGCGTCTGATGCCAATAACAAGGTTTTGTCCACCCACCTGAAGCGCACCCGCGCGCATTTTTTTCAAACGCTCTGGGAAGGCTTGCCCGTCAATACCCGCAAAGTGCTGGGGGTCGAAGCGAATGATGCCGGCGTGGCGTTGAGGAAAAAGATCACGATGTTGGCATTGCAGCGCCGAGGCGCCATCGCCCAGGCCATTGGTATCGAGGAGCTACGCGTCGGTTATAGCTCGCCCATGGGCCTGGCTGATCGGTTGACCGAAAGAGCCATCTTGCTGGGAGTGCCTCCTACGAGTGACCTTTCAACCCGATCGCCGGAGCAGGTGCAGCGTGCCCAGGAGCTGTATCCGTCTCAGTCGTCAGCTCAGATCGAACGGTTTCTGACGACATTGGGAACCGACGAAGTGCTGGCCATTAGAGCACTTGAAAGTCTTCGGCTGGAAATCCAGACCATCCGCAACGCGCTGGAGCGCTGGGTTCATCGTGATACTCACTACCAGGAGGGTGACGGGCCCAGGCTCAAGGTGCCGAAACTCAGCAAGGAACGGGCAGCACATTCAATTTTGCGCGCCTGGCGCAAGGAGGCCGAATTAATACCTGACACGCCGGAAACGCTTTATAGCCTGAGTTTCGATGCACAACCGCTGGGGGATCTGCCAGTCATTGTCGGCAACTTCAGCCACATCGGCACTCTGGAGATGGACAAAGTAGGGGCCAGTGCGGGATTGAACGCGTTTCTACATAACTTCACCAACCTTCGCACATTGAGCCTGACCGGCAATCAGCTGAGCCGAGTCCCCCTGGCTATCGAGGCCATGGCAAGGCTGAAGCACCTCAACTTAAGCGATAACCAGATTTATCTGACGCCGGAATCGATTAAGTTGCTGAGCGACAGGGATCATCTACGCACCCTTGACTTGAGCTTCAATCCGGCCCTTGGGCGCACTCCAGCCATCACGGCCCTGCGACATCTACGAGACCTGGCGTTGCGCGGCACCGGGATTGTCGATTGGCCGGTCGGGGTGAACGATCTTTCCGAGCTGCAGAGCCTGGATTTGCGCGACAACCTCATCGCACAAATCCCTGAGACGGTTTTCAAGGCCCGGTCTGAGCTGAACCGCGGCACCAACGTTAATGGCAATCCACTGTCAGCGTCGAGTTTGCGGGACATTGCCGCCTATCAACAATCCAGCGGCATCAGTCTGGGCGTCCTGACCGCCGATTATCGTCAGGTCGCGATAGCGCAACCGGATTCAGCGAGACATGGCTCAATCTGGATGGGCGGCCTGACCGGCGCTGATTTGGCCAGTAAGCAAGCGCTTTGGAACTCATTGTCGAATTACCCCTGGTCCAGGGATTTCTTCCATCTGCTTGCCCAACTGCATGACACCGCGGATTTCAACTTGCTTCAAATCGACTTGAGTCGGCGTGTATGGGACGTGCTGGAAGCGGCGGGCGAAGATGACGTGTTGCGCCGCACGCTGTTTCGAATGGCTCGAATCGGGCGAACCAGTGCCGAAGACGTTTCGGCACTGTTCAGCGATATTGAGGTGAGGGTGCTGTGTTTTCGGGCCGTGGTTGCGGCTCGCAGTGAAAATCGTTCGCTCGAAGGAGAGCTGGTTCGTTTAATGAGAGGCCTGTTTCGACTGCAAGAGGTG
>DQGF01000125.1:2512-3979 GCA_003525045.1 Pseudomonas sp.
TCGACTGCAAGAGGTGCAACGACAAGCCATGATCGAAATTGGCCGTCGCACTTTATCCGGGTCGTTCAGTCACGCCCAGGCGCAGGAACTCAGCCTGATCTACCGAGTGAGGCTGGCGCAGCGCCTGGAGCTGCCCGCTCAGCCGAGAGAAATGAATTTCGTACGCGATGTTGACGTTTCTCCCGAAGAGCTTGAAGTGGCGTATCAGAAGGTAGTCAAAGCTGAGGATTCCGCTGCGCTGCTGGCCTTGATCAATACCCAAAGGTTTTGGTACGAGCACCTGGTGGCGACCTATCAAGGCGAATTCAGCGCTATTTATCAACGTAGTGTTCAAGCGCTTGCACAACTGGAGGCCCAAGTGGACCTGCTGCCTGCAACCGCGACCCAGCGTATGAAGGCGATATTCGAAAATTATAAAAACGACAACATAGAATTATTCGAGCGTCTGACCACTGAAGCCTTGGCGAGAAATCCAGGACTGACGGTACCCGCTGGCGAGAATCCTGAACCCTGAATAGTCGCACGTATCTTCATGCTTGCCTGTAGGCAGCGAAACCGGGTCAAGCCCGGTTTCGTCATTTCGGCGGTGACTTTCTTTTTGTATTGAAGATTTTTCCTAAAGGGTTCCGGACCCTTTCCTGCTTTTCAACCATCCGATGAGGGTTAATCTACAAGACCTCGAATAACTGCAATGGAATGCACCATGAATGAGCTCCCTCGTGATGAAGTAGCCGGCCCTCATCCGGCACCGAATTGGCTAATGCGCAACGAATTGAACAAAGTCGTGGACATCGCCCTGCCTCAAACCCCCGGCCAGTTTGGCGAGCGCCGGATCAAAGAAAAATGGGGACAGGACATTGACCCACAGACCCACCTCCTGATAACGCTCGATTACGATTTCAAGGGGCACCCTGAACAGGGCGGCATTCATCAAGGGCGAGTCGCAAACGCCCAATCTTTGCTGCAAGCACTGCTCTTGAATTACCAGACTGTCGCTGACGGGCGATTCGGTGAAACTGCATTCGGCCTGTACACCCCGCCTGATATCGGCCCGGCTGTTCGCATCGTGGAAAACGTCGATGAGTTCGCCGACCACGGTAGCGGTAACCACCAGGCCTATGAAGGCATCTATCGGCAAACCGTTCCGCAAACTTACGGACCAACGACACAGATTGCCTTGCGACCGGCCAACTTCAAAAAGTGGGTCTGGAAACTGGATTTGCAGGATCTATATAGCGCTTACCTTGACCGGACGTGGCCGTCGGACGAGATACTCGTGGCGCCTGCGCCTTATGCCTTGAGGACGTCGGTCAAGACCGCATTTGTCATGAGCGCCTGGCTGCAGCGCCATGACCAAAGGCTGACTCAAGAGGGCTTGAAGCTCGCCTTGCAGGCAGCCGGGTTATCGCCTGATCAAACATGGGACACGCTGGCGATCAACCAGCTGCAAGCACCGACCCCGGCATC
>DQGF01000125.1:4283-6141 GCA_003525045.1 Pseudomonas sp.
CCCCGGCATCTGCTGCGGTCAAGGCGAGCCGCTTGAAACTCTATCGTTACACCGCAACCGATATCTGGACCTTCCGCAGCCGCTCCAGCGCCAGGGTGCTGATGTACATACCCGGCAACTCCTCACCGCTGCATGACTTTGCCGACACCGCGCAATTGCGCCAATGGGTGGTGGCTCAGGGACGCGTGAGTGAAACGCAACAGGCACTGGCATGTCACTTTGCCGATGAAGACCGCGCAGACGGCACCTTTCACGCAGGTGTCCTGACCGCGCTGGCGGGGATGGCAAGCTTTCCTGAACAACACCGACTGACGAGAGAGGCCGGCTTCTTCAACAATGACGGCTACTGGGATCCTGCCGAGTACATCGACTTTGATGTCCCGCCAGCAGGAACTGACCCTTTCGCGCAGCTGGTTCTGACAATGAAGCAGGCAGCATTGGACAGCGTCAAAACCATTCGTGACGATGTGCAGGTCAATCGCGACAATTTAAGTGCTGTTGTCGAACCGATTGTGCAGTGGGTCAACCGCTTTGGTCCCCTGGCCTTGTTCGTTCCGGGAGGCGAGGGCTTGCTCGCGTTAGCGGGGCTTATCGATGCCGGTTACGGTCTGGATCAGGCAATAAACGGCGCAACGGCGAGCCAGCGTTCGGAGGGTGTGACGCGCACGGTCTTTGGCTTGCTCAACGCGCTGCCGATCGTCGGGGCCGCAGGCTCGGCGGAGCGCGACGCGGCGGATATCGGAGCGCTGACGGAAACAGAACAAGGCGCCAGCGAGTCTTCAGTGGCACCGAGTATTGCGCCCGTAGTCGAGCCGTCTGTAACACCCATCCTTCCCGTACCGAACCGGCTGGATCTGCTGCGCGGAATCGGCCCGTCGGTGGCCACTTTCAGTGATGAAATGCTCGCCCGGATCGGCAAGGTCAGCGCGGTCGATAACGACATGCTGCGCCTGATGCAAGCCGGGCGCCCACCGACACCGTTGTTGGCCGATACGATCAGCCGTTTCAAGATCGATCAGGATCTCGGGTTGGCAGGGCGCCCAGAGCTGTTCAACAGCCGTTATGAAACGCTTCAACAGTCCGCGCATGAATGGGTCCGGTTGTTTCAACGCGAATACCCGGGCCTGCCCAAAAGCGCTATCGAACAAATGCTTGACCGCTATGGCGTGGACATCCAGATACCGCCCGACGCTGCCGAGGCGATGCAAGTGTTCAAGCGCCTGGACAGCAAAGCCCGCCAATATCAGCAGCATATGCGGCTCAATCGAGCTTATGAGGGTTTGTACCTTCGCTCTATGCGCAATCCGCAGTCAGACACACTGGCCTTGCACTCGCTGAAAAACCTGCCCGGCTGGCCTGGAAACCTGCGGATAGATGTGCTCGATCAGTCGGCCATCGGGCGTGTGCTGGACCGTAGCGGACCGCTCGATGCACCGCACGTCCGGCGCCTGATCAAGACGGGCGATCACTATCTGCACCAGGCTCTGCAAACGGATTTCTACGGCGCAGTCCTTGGGGTGTTATCAGACGATGAGCGTTCAGCGTTGCACCTGACGTCGCTTGAACCAGCCAGTGAACTGCGGCTTAAAATCGGCGACCAGGCGTTGTCACGGTCTGAATTCATGCTCGGATCAGGAAGGATGGACAGCGGGTTACCCTTCGAGCGCCAGGGCCTCAGCGGCGGCTGGTTTCCGGACCCGCCGCCGGCCGGGGCGTTGAGGCACCAAATGATGAGGTTGCAGGTCAGGGACCTTTACCCGGAATACTCCGATGCCGAGGCCGATGAAATGTTACAGCGGGCGGGGGCTGGCGCCCAGGCACACCTCGACGGTTTGCAGCAGCAGCTTCAGCAACTGAG
>DQGF01000125.1:6431-11061 GCA_003525045.1 Pseudomonas sp.
GCAGCTTCAGCAACTGAGCACCGATTTGAACGGTTGGATCAATCAGGCAACTGACGACGTCGAAGACATGGACTTACCTTTTCTCGCCGCCGGTGACATTGAAGCGCAGGGGCTCGATGAGGCGCAGATCGAAACGCGTAACCTGGCAATGCTGCATGACACGCTTCAGGTCGAACGCGATACCAGGGCCGAATTGGCCGATGAAATGATTGCCATCTGGCAAAAACGTGCCCCGCAGGAAGACACTCATTATTCAGGCAGTTACTTGAACGGCTTCACAATGAACATGAATTTCGAGGATTTCCACCGATTACCCGCGCTGAATGTTCGTCTCGACGACGTGACCGGGTTGTCGATGCGACATTTTCATTTGTTCGAGCGTGAAAGCCTGAACGATTTTCTCGAATCGTTTGCCAACCTGCGCACCTTGAACCTGGACGGTACCGATCTTCGTCTTCCCGATATCGACGGGAATCTGGTAAGCGCTGTGCCCCCGCAGATTTCCCGAATGCGCCATCTCACCTGGTTGAATCTCAGTAATACCGAAACGGCATTCACGGAGACGACGGCCTCGCGACTCAGTGAGCTGACTCAGCTGCAACATCTGGATTTGAGCGATAACCCGCTGGCCGTCCCTCCATTGGTGCTGGGAATGAACGAGTTGCGCTGGCTCGACCTGAAGAACACCCGGATCACTTCATGCCCCATCGGGATCATGGATCAGCCGTACCTGGACAGGCTGGATTTGCGCAATAACCAGATCACCCGGGTGCCGCCGGCCGTGGTGAGCCAGGCCATCAGTCGTGACCGCGTATTGCTGCAGGGTAATCCATTGACCGATGAAGACACGCTGTTGCGCCTTGTGGAACATCGCCGCAGCACAGGCATCAACCTCTGGTTAAGCGAACCCGGGCCCAACTATGGCGACGTCAACGAATGGTTGCGTGAAGGCGACCTAGGGCAACGACACGCCAGGCTATCGATCTGGCTACGGTTGGAAGACAAACGGTTTGGCGCGCGTTTTTTAAGAATCATGGACGGTCTGAGTTTGACGGCGGATTTTCGGGTGGATTACCTGACACTGCAGGCGAGGGTTTGGCGACTGCTAAGTGAAGCCGATGTGTCAGAGGAGTTGTGGACGCAACTGGTTCAGGATGTCGAAGTGGCCGAAGTCGATGCTGATAATCCGTTTGCCATTTTTACGGTGCTGGAGAATCGAGCGAGGCTTTACACCGATTGGGTGGCCATGGGGCGACCGTTTCCGATCGAAGCGGGCCAACCGTAACCACGATCGCCTGTTGCAGGGCTGGTTACCGGGAGGGGGATAAAGCCTTGACCCCGTGTGGGGTCAAGGCTTTATGTTGTCAGCGGCGACGGAACAGCGGCAGCGGTTCGTCGGTGGCGGCCTGATAGGTCACCGAAAAGTCCTTGAGGCTTTCCAGCGCTTCGTATGGGTCTTTATCGGCGCGCAAGGCAAACGCATCGAAACCGCAGCGATGCAGGTAGAACAACTGATCGCGCAGCACATCGCCGATCGCCCGCAGCTCGCCCTTGAAACCATAACGGTCACGCAGCAGTCGCGCGTTGGAGTAGTTGCGACCATCGGTGAAGGCCGGAAAGTTCAGGGCGATCACCTTGAACTGATCCACGTCGTCACCGATTTCTTCGGCTTCTTCGTCGGCATCCAGCCATACACCCAGACCGCCATCGCGGGCCTTGAGCATACGACTGTGCTCGCGCCACAGCTGCAGCGGGACGATCAGGTCGTCGCAGTTGCTGATCTCGTCGATGTTGAAGTCCTTCGGCAACAAGTGCCAGGTTTCGTCGACGACCTCGTTGTTCTTAATTATTCGCTGCATAGACGCGTTCCTTGAAGAGGTCGATGCCAATACGCTGATAAGTGTCGATGAAGCGCTCGTCTTCGGTACGTTGTTCGATGTACACGTCGATCAGCTTCTCGATCACATCAGGCATGGCGTCCTGGGCGAAGGACGGGCCAAGGATCTTGCCCAGGCTCGCATCGCGACTGGCGCTGCCACCCAGGGAAACCTGGTAGAACTCTTCGCCTTTTTTGTCCACCCCGAGGATGCCGATGTGGCCGACGTGGTGGTGACCACAGGCGTTCATGCAACCGGAGATGTTCAGGTCCAGTTCGCCGATGTCGAACAGATAGTCCAGGTCTTCGAAACGACGCTGGATGGATTCGGCGATCGGGATCGACTTGGCGTTGGCCAGGGAGCAGAAGTCACCCCCTGGGCAGCAGATGATGTCGGTGAGCAAGCCGATGTTTGGTGTGGCGAAACCTTGCTCGCGCAACTCGCCCCACATGGCAAACAGTTGGCTCTGTTCGACGTCGGCCAGAATGATGTTCTGCTCGTGGGAAGTGCGCAGCTGACCGAAGCTGTACCGCTCGGCCAGGTCGGCCACGGCATCGAGCTGCTTGTCGGTGATGTCGCCCGGCGCAACGCCGGTCGGCTTCAGGGACAGGGTCACGGCAACATAACCCGGCTTCTTGTGGGCCAGGGTGTTGCGGGTGCGCCAGCGAGCGAAACCCGGGTGCTGCTGGTCGAGCTCGGCCAGTTCGGCGGACAGGTTGTCCAGTGCCTTGTAGTCCGGATCGACGAAGTGTTTGGCGACACGATGCACTTCGGCTTCGGTCAGCGTGCTCTGGCCACCGCGCAGGTGCTCCATTTCCGCATCGACTTTTTGCGCGAAAACTTCAGGTGTCAGGGCCTTGACCAGAATCTTGATCCGCGCCTTGTACTTGTTGTCACGACGGCCATAGCGGTTGTAAACACGCAGGATGGCGTCGAGGTAGCTCAACAGGTCCTGCCACGGCAGAAACTCATTGATGAACGCGCCGACCACCGGGGTACGGCCCAGGCCGCCACCGACCAGCACACGGAAACCCAGCTCGCCAGCGGCGTTGTGCACCGGCTCCAGGCCGATGTCATGGACTTCGATGGCAGCACGGTCGGAGGTCGAACCGTTGATGGCAATCTTGAATTTACGCGGCAGGTAGGCGAATTCCGGGTGGAACGTCGTCCACTGGCGCACGATCTCGCACCATGGGCGCGGATCGATCAGTTCGTCGGCGGCGACACCGGCGAACTGGTCGGTGGTGACGTTACGCAGGCAGTTACCGCTGGTCTGGATCGCGTGCATCTGCACGGTCGCGAGTTCAGCCAGGATGTCCGGAATGTCTTCCAACGTCGGCCAGTTGAACTGCACATTCTGCCGGGTACTGATGTGGGCATAGCCCTTGTCATAGTCGCGGGCAATTTTTGCCATCATTCGCGTCTGGCGCGAAGTCAGTTGGCCGTAAGGCACCGCCACCCGCAACATCGGCGCGAAACGCTGGATATAAAGCCCGTTTTGCAGGCGTAGAGGGCGGAATTCTTCTTCGCTCAGCTCGCCTGCCAGATAGCGTCGGGTCTGATCACGGAACTGCTTGACGCGGTCCTCGATGATCCGCTGATCGTACTCGTCGTATACGTACATATAAGTCCTGTTCTCAGGCTTGGGCCGGTCGGAGCCAGTTGCGTTTTTCGCTTGCTGAAGTCTCCGATACTGCCTCGGCAATTCTGCGCGCACGGCCGCGCACTCCCAACGGAGCCGGGGCACGATACCAGTTTGCAGTTATGCGCAAAAGTGATGTTTGAGTATATGCAAAGAACCAAAAGGACTAATGAGAATCGTTGTTGCAAAGCCCTTGGTTGTGGTGAGGGCAATCATCGTCTTAACTGTGGTCGAGTCTTTATGCAATCACCGATAAAACCGACAAGAGGCGATGCTATGAGCAACCCTACCAAAGTCACAAAACCCGATAGCACGGTCGATGCTTGGGCGATTCTGTTCCTGATCATCCTGGTCGTGGGCACCGCGGTATTCTGGGTCAGTCATCAATAACGGACCTCGTCCGGGCTCGTTCCGACGCTTGTCGGACAATAAGCGGGATAAACGCCGTTGTACGGGGGTCGCTGGCTATAATGTGCAGCGCATTTTCCGGGCTCGGACGATCAATGTTGAAGTTTCTCTGTGGCGTATTACTGGTGCTGGGGACGGTCACGGGACCTTGCGTCCAGGCGGCGTCGGTACTGCTCCTGAATACGGCTAGCTGAAACCACCCTGGCCTTTTTGGCGTCATGCAAGGAGGCAGGATTACGGCGTGGAGTTTAACAAGCCCTCGGCCAAAGGGAGACCGGCGTCGTATCGCTACCCGTTCAGCCTGCAAACCCTCATGCATTAAGCCGCTTGCATAAAACCAGGCATCAAATCCCGGCCAGAAGCAGCACCAGTTTGACGATGCCGAACAGGGTCAGGGCGAATACTGCCGTGAACAGAATCCCCAGAATCACGAAATGACTGGGCTTGCCGTGAGTGAAGTCACGGGCCCGGTTTTTCCCGCTCTGCACCCCGAACGCCGCGGCCATGACGCTATGCAGCATCTGCCAGAAGGTGGGCGGCTTGTTGTTGTCGACTGGATCGTCCATAAACTCCTCGTCACCGATGTGTGAGAGCTAAGCATAGACAATCCACGGCATGCACAAATCAAATGTGGGAGCGAGCTTGCTCGCGAAAGCGGTATGACATTCAACATTGATGTTGGCTGATACACCGCCTTCGCGAG
>DQGF01000231.1:0-130 GCA_003525045.1 Pseudomonas sp.
GCGTGCAGGTCCCGCTCGCTTGGGGGCATGCTGATCATTTGAGTCTCCGCAGGGAAGGGCGGGCAATTTCGCCATCGCTGAGTTGGCGCAAGGCCTGGCGGGCACGGGACAGGCGCGACATCACGGTGCC
>DQGF01000231.1:422-2668 GCA_003525045.1 Pseudomonas sp.
CGCGACATCACGGTGCCGACCGGGACGTCGAGGATCTCGGCAACCTCCTTGTAGCTCAAGCCCTCGACCGAGACCCAGAGCAACAGGGCGCGCTGTTCAGTGTTGAGCTGATCGAAGGCCTGCAGGGTCGATTGCGCGATCACGCTGCGCTCTGCCGAGGGTTGCGCATCATCACGTCCGGTAAAGAATTCGAGCATCCGCGCATAACGCCGGGAGCGCCGGTGTGCATCGAGAAACTGCCGATACAGAATCGAAAACAACCAGGCTCGCAAGTCGCCTTCGGCACGCTTGTCGCCCCAACTCGACAGCGCGCGCTCAAGGCACGCCTGCACCAGGTCGTCGGCACTGCTGGGATTGCGCGTCAACGACAGGGCAAACCGGCGCAATCTGGGAATGATTTCTCGCAGTTGTTCGTCGATATCGTTCATGAAATTTGCACTAGTCACAACGCTGGACTAGGAAGACGCCCGGCACTCAAGGTTATTCCCCGCCTGAAAAAATAAACACCGGGTGCTGGAATAAACCCGCACGGGGTGCGTCTGCTTGATTCTTCTCACTTGTGGCCGATGGCCCAGGAGTCTTTCATGGTAGATCGCTCATTACCGCCAAACCGGCCACCCTTGAGCGCCGCGAGCCTGACGTTGCGCCTGGCTGGCATTGCCCTGGTGGTCGCCGCGGTGGCCGGGGCTTTTGCCTACGTCAACGGCACCCTCGACCCACAGCGTCTGACGCCGAAAAAGCTGATCAATGTGCTGGAGACCAACAACGGCGTGCACCCTGGCTTTCGGCGCAACCATTCCAAAGGCGTGTGCGTGATCGGGCACTTCGAGAGCAGCGGTGAGGCGCGTGTCTACTCCAGCGCTCAGGTGTTCAATGAACCGCGAACCCCGGTGGTCGGACGTTTCGCCTTGCCCGCCGGTAACCCTTATGCGCCGGACAACAGCGTGCCGATCCGCAGCCTGGCACTGCGTTTCACCCAGGCCAACGGTCAGCAATGGCGCACCGGGATGAACAGCATGCCGGTGTTTCCGGTGGGCACGCCCGAAGCGTTCTATCAATTGCAACAAGCCCAGTCGCCGGACCCGGCCACCGGCAAACCGAATCCGGCGGCGGTGCCGGCGTTCTTCGGTTCGCATCCGGAAGCCGCACCCTTCCTGGCCTGGATCAAAACCGCCAAGCCGTCCGCCAGTTACGTGACCGAAACCTACAACAGCGTCAACGCGTTCTACCTGGTCAACGCGGCCGGACAGCGGCAGGCGGTGCGTTGGAGCATGGTGCCGGTGGCGCAGGATGCTGCAGGCGCCACGGCACCGGAGGGCGGCGATTTCCTCGAGAAAGACCTGGTCCAGCGTATCGCCGCAGGGCCGTTGCGTTGGCAGTTGAACATCACCCTGGCCAACCCCGAAGACCCGGTCAACGACGCCAGCAAGGCCTGGCCGGACGGTCGCAAAGTGCTGAACGCCGGCACCCTGGTGCTCGAAAGCACCCAGCCACAACTCAATGGCGAGTGCCGTGACATCAACTACGACCCGCTGGTATTGCCCGCCGGTATCCAAGGTTCCGACGACCCGCTGCTCGCTGCTCGTTCCGCCGGTTATGCCAGTTCCTACCTGCGTCGCACCAGCGAAGTCAGCCAGTTGCCCGCTGCTAAACAGGAGTCTGGTCAATGAGCGCTCAACCGAACCATTTCGCGCCGCTGGCGCGACTGCTGCACTGGCTGATGGCGCTGATGGTCATTGCCATGCTGTTCATCGGCGCGGGCATGGCCGCCTCGGTGTCCGAGCGTCATGAGTGGCTGATCAATCTGCACAAACCGTTGGGCGTCGCGATTCTGTTGCTGGTGATCGTGCGTATCGGTGTGCGCTTTTCCACGCGACAGCCACCGCTGCCGGCGGACCTGCCGGGCTGGCAAGCGCTGGCGGCCAAGGCCTCGCACCTGTTGCTGTACGCCTTGATGCTGATCTTGCCGCTACTGGGCTGGGCGATGATCTCGGCGGCGGGGGACCCGGTGATGCTCAGCAGCTCGTTGCAATTGCCCTCGATCGTACCGGCCAACGCGCAGCTGTTTGCATTCCTGCGCAAGGCGCACGGCTACCTGGCGTACCTGCTGTTCCTGACCGTGCTGCTGCACCTGGCCGCAGCGCTGTTCCACGCCTGGGTCCGTCGCGATGATGTGCTGGACAGCATGTTGCGGGGCAAGGACCGCGGCTGATCCCTCACCGCACCACCTGTAGGAGCGAGGCTTG
>DQGF01000231.1:2996-3122 GCA_003525045.1 Pseudomonas sp.
CAATTCAGCGGTACGCAGGTAATCATGTAGGAGCGAGGCTTGCCCGCGAAGGCGGCCTCAAACCTTGCATCGCCCATGAACACGCCTTCGCCGGCAAGCCTGGCTCCTACAGGTTCGGCGGTTTCC
>DQGF01000585.1:0-2714 GCA_003525045.1 Pseudomonas sp.
TCGCCGCACCGCTCGCTCCTACAAGTTCGGAGTCGTTCGCCGTACAGCCTGTAGGAGCGAGGCTTGCCGGCGAAGGCTTACTTACAGTCACCCACCAATTACATGCAAAAACGCGACACAAAAATGTCGTGTATCGGATAGTTAGCCCCCTAACAGTGCGTTTTCCCGCCAAATTCGTTAGGCTAGCATCCATTTTTGCGTCCGCAGCCCACAAGGCAGCTACGCGCTAAACGGGTCAGTCCTATTCGGACCGACAGCATTTCCCTCACTCATAGGGAAATCCCCCCTCTAAATTCCGATTCAGTAGTGTGGTATTTCCTAAATGAAAGTGTTGAAAGGCCAGGACATTCTGGCACTTGGATTTATGACCTTTGCCCTGTTTGTCGGGGCGGGCAACATCATCTTCCCGCCTATCGTCGGTTTGCAGGCCGGACCTCATGTCTGGCTGGCAGCGCTTGGGTTTCTGATCACCGCAGTCGGTCTGCCGGTGATCACAGTGGTAGCCCTGGCGAAAGTCGGCGGCGCCATGGATGCCTTGAGCAGCCCGATCGGTAAAGTCGCTGGCGGCGTGCTGGCCGCTGCGTGCTACCTCGCGGTCGGACCGCTGTTCGCGACGCCGCGCACCGCGACCGTATCCTTCGAGGTCGGCCTGGCACCGCTGACCGGCGAGAGCCCGCTGGCGCTGTTCCTCTATAGCTCGGTGTACTTCCTGCTGGTGTTCTTCATCTCGCTCTACCCGGGCCGTTTGCTGGATACCGTAGGACGTTTCCTCGCGCCACTGAAGATCATCGCCCTGGCCGCTCTCGGCATCGCAGCGTTTGCATTGCCGGCCGGCGACATCGGCGTGGGCACTCCCGAGTACGTGGCGGCGCCGTTCTCCCAAGGCTTCATCAATGGTTACCTGACCATGGATACCCTGGGCGCGCTGGTCTTCGGCATTGTCATCGTCAACGCCATCCGCTCCCGTGGCGTGGAGTCGCCAGCGCTGATCACCCGTTACGCGATCATTGCCGGGCTGATTGCCGGCGTGGGTCTGGCACTGGTGTACATCAGCCTGTTCCGTCTCGGTTCGGGCAGTCATGAAGTGGCCGCCGGTGCGACCAATGGCGCGGCGGTATTGCACGCTTACGTTCAGCACACCTTTGGCTCCCTGGGCAGCGGTTTTCTGGCGGTGTTGATCTCCCTGGCCTGTCTGGTCACCGCGGTCGGCCTGACCTGCGCCTGTGCCGAATACTTCAGCCGTGTGCTGCCACTGTCCTACAAGACACTGGTGATCATCCTCGCCGCGTTCTCCCTGTTGGTGTCCAACCTGGGCCTCACCAATCTGATCGCGTTTTCGATCCCGGTACTGACCGCGATCTACCCGCCGTGCATCGCCTTGGTGGCCCTGAGCTTTTGCAAGGACTTCTGGCACGAGCAGGGCCGTATCGTCGGCCCGGTGATGCTGGTGTCCTTCATCTTCGGCCTGATTGATGCACTCAAAGGCGCCGGTCTGGCGGACTGGTTGCCGACTCAGCTGGCTCACCTGCCGCTGAGCGAGCAAGGCCTGGCGTGGCTGGTACCGTCGGTGATGACGCTGGTGGTTGCCGTGGTCTGTGATCGTCTGCTGGGCAAGCGCGAAGAAGCGCTGGCTTAAGCCGCTTGAACGCCCGCCACAAGCGGGCTTCGAGCGAAAACAGAAATGCCCCGCATCAATCGATACGGGGCATTTTTTTATGCGCATGATGCAGTGTCTTTTTCCTTGAGCTAACGTCGAACATTATCTGTAGGAGCGAGGCTTGCCCGCGAAGGCGGCGTACCGGTCAATGATTTCTTCGGCAAGGAGATCGCCTTCGCGGGCAAGCCTCGCTCCTACAGTTTACCGTTAGCACTTACAAGGACCTGCATGTCGTTCATCCACACCAACCTGATCCATATTCTAGCCGCCGTCTGGTTCGTCATCTGCTGGGGCGGCTACACCCGCTATGCAACGTGGAAGGCCCGCGACACCGCGTGCCTGGCCAGTGTGCTGCACCTGTATCGCGAAGACTGGATGCGCCGGATGCTGTTGCGCGACAACCGTATCGCCGACGCCAGCGTGATTGGCAACCTGGAGCGCAACGCCTCGTTCTTTGCGTCCAGCACGCTGATTATTCTGGCCGGCATTCTCACGGTACTGGGTGCTTCCGAAAGGGCGGTGTCGTTGTTGGCCGATATTCCAATGGTGCAGCAAGCATCCCAAGGCATGTCGGAAATCAAGTTGCTGTGCCTGGCGTTGGTATTTGTCTATGCGTTCTTTACCTTCAGCTGGTGCATGCGTCAGTACAATTTTGCGGCGATTCTGGTGGGTTCAGCACCGATGGTCGGTGAGCGGCATGTTTCCGAACAGGAGCGCAAGGCCTTCGCCGCCCGTGCAGCCCGGGTCATTTCCATGGCCGCCAACCAATTCAACTTCGGGCTGCGCTCTTATTACTTCGGCATGACCATGCTGGCCTGGTTCGTCAGTCCCTGGTTGTTCATGTTGATGAGTACCGGGGTGGTCTTGGTGCTCTATCGCCGGGAGTTTCACTCCGACGTTCTCGATGTAATGGTCTATACCCCTACAGAGGCACCATTGCCCGAGGCGAACAAGGAGGCTGCTTGATGAGTATTCCGTTCTGGTGTGTATTTATCAGCGCCTTGCTGATTTATGTGGCCCGCATGCCGGTGGCCAAGGCCATGAAAGAGCAGGGCGG
>DQGF01000585.1:3087-16472 GCA_003525045.1 Pseudomonas sp.
CCAGGGCGCTGGCGGCGCATCAGAACTGTTTCGAGGCATTCATACTGTTTGCGGTGGGGGTGTTGATGGCGCACACCACGCAGACGGTGGGATGGCTTATCGATTTGCTGGCCATCATCTTTGTGATTGCGCGCGTCATCTACTTGCTGTGTTATTGGGCGGATTTGGCCTGGCAGCGCAGCCTGGTGTGGTTTGTAGGCTTAGTCTGTTCGTTGTTGCTGATGATTAGTCCGACTTTTAGAACTATTTTGCTGTAACGCCCGGATTGCAGACAAAAGAAAACCCGCATTTGGCGGGTTTTCTTTGTCACGCTAAAAACGTTTTAGTTTTTAGGTGCTTCTTTTGTAGCCGCTTCGTTCGATTCAGCCTGAGCTTTGGCAGCTTCGGCGTTTTCTTTCGCTGCGTCGTTCACTTTATCCTGAGCTTCGCTCATTTTTTCCTGGGCTTGCTCAGCATGTTGGTTAGCATCTTGAGCTTTGTCCTCGGATTTTTTATCGCAAGCAGCGAGACCGAGGGAAGCGGTCAACATCAAGGCAATAGCTAAAGTCTTACGCATGGGGTGTTTCTCCTTATGGAAAATATCTACTGGCCTTTCGAGCACAGTGCTCAGCGTTAAGTTCCTCAATTCATACAGATATATAAGATTATTCCCACGGGAACTTTTACTCGAAGCGACCTTGTGCGCTATCAGGACACTAAGAAGAGTTTTTATCCAATGACCGAAAACCCCGTTTTTGAGCGTGCGACACGATTCCTGTCGGCGCTGCGACATTGTCAGGTTCTCGGGCTGCGGGTTCACAGCGCGAGTCGCGAAGGGCTCACCGTGATTTTGCCGTATAGCCCACTCATTGTCGGTAATCCACAGACAGGGGTGATCCATGGCGGGGCGTTGACCTCGCTGATGGACACCGCCTGTGGCATGTCCACCCTTTGCGTGCTGCCCGAGTTCGAAGTTTGCCCGACCCTGGACCTGCGCATCGATTACATGCACGCCGCCGAACCGCACAAAGATGTCTATGGATTCGCCCAGTGCTACCGGGTGACCACCGACGTGATCTTTGCCCGCGGTTTTGCCTATCAGGACGATCCGGAACAACCCATCGCCCATGTCGTAGGCACCTTCATGCGCATGGGCAAGGCCATCAAGGGCTCCAAAGGGTTTGGCGGTGTCATCGCCGGAGGTGCGAAATGACTGACACCTTCAAGGAGCAACTGCAACAGGCTCATGAGCAGGGGGACTACGCCTCGCTGCTGCACCTGATTCCCTACGCCAAACTGATCGGCGTCGAATGCTCGCGCGTGGGGGATGATGTGTTGTTTCGCTTGCCGGCCAGCAAGGACAACATTGGCAACCCTTTGTTGCCGGCGATTCATGGCGGGGTGATTGCCGGGTTCATGGAGTTGTCTGCGGCGTTGCACTTGCTGATTTTCACCGGTTCGCCTGGCGTACCGAAGATCATCGACTTCTCCCTCGATTATTTGCGCGCGGGTCAATTTCGCGACACTTGGGCCCGATGTCAGGTTTGTCGTCAGGGGCGGCGCGTCGCTAACGTAGCGATTACGGCCTGGCAAAGCACCGAATCCGAGCCGATTGCCACGGCCCGGGCGCATTTCAAAATCGATGAGCCCTTGAAATCCTGATCTCAGCCCCCAACTTTGATGACAACCCGCCGCCGACCGTCAAGGTCGCGGCTTATGCCATCTGATTGGAGTTTGATGACCATGAGTGTGGAAACTCAAAAGGAAACCCTGGGCTTCCAGACCGAGGTGAAGCAACTGCTGCACCTCATGATCCATTCGCTGTATTCCAACAAGGAAATTTTCCTTCGCGAATTGATCTCGAACGCCTCTGACGCTGTCGACAAATTGCGCTTTGAAGCCCTGGCCAAACCTGACCTGCTGGAAGGTGGCGCCGAGCTGAAAATCCGTGTGAGCTTCGACAAGGACGCTAAAACCGTCACTCTCGAAGACAACGGCATCGGCATGAGCCGTGAAGATGCGATCACCCACCTGGGTACCATCGCCAAATCCGGCACTGCCGACTTCATGAAGCACCTGTCCGGCGATCAGAAGAAAGACTCGCACCTGATCGGTCAATTCGGTGTCGGTTTCTACTCGGCCTTCATCGTCGCCGATAAAGTCGACGTATTCAGCCGTCGTGCCGGTGCTGCCGCCAGCGAAGGCGTGCATTGGTCGTCCAAGGGTGAAGGCGATTTTGAAGTTGCCACCGTTGAGAAAGCCGAGCGCGGCACCCGTATCGTCCTGCACCTGAAGTCCGGTGAAGACGAATTCGCAGATGGCTGGCGCCTGCGCAACATCATCAAGAAGTACTCCGATCACATCGCTTTGCCGATCGAGTTGCCAAAAGAAGTGGCAGCCGCCGAAGGCGAAGCTCTTGATGGAGAGGCGGGGCCAGCCGTTGAGTGGGAAACCGTCAACCGCGCCAGCGCCCTGTGGACTCGCCCTCGCACTGAAATCAAGGACGAGGAATACCAGGAGTTCTACAAACACGTCGCCCACGACTTCGAGAACCCGCTGAGCTGGAGCCACAACAAGGTCGAAGGCAAGCTGGAATACACCTCGCTGCTTTACGTGCCGGCTCGTGCCCCGTTCGACCTGTACCAGCGTGAAGCGCCCAAAGGCCTGAAGCTGTACGTGCAGCGCGTGTTCGTCATGGATCAGGCCGAGTCGTTCCTGCCGCTGTACCTGCGCTTCATCAAAGGCGTGGTCGATTCCAACGACCTGTCGCTGAACGTGTCGCGGGAAATCCTGCAGAAAGACCCAATTATCGATTCCATGAAGTCGGCGCTGACCAAGCGCGTTCTGGACATGCTGGAAAAACTGGCGAAGAACGAGCCTGAGCAATACAAAGGCTTCTGGAAAAACTTCGGCCAGGTCATGAAAGAAGGCCCGGCAGAAGACTTCGCCAACAAAGAGAAAATCGCCGGACTGCTGCGTTTCGCCTCCACTCAGGGCGAAGAAGGCGAGCAAGTGGTTTCCTTGGCCGAATACCTGGCTCGCGCCAAGGAAGGTCAGGACAAGATCTACTACCTGACTGGCGAAACCTACGCACAAGTCAAAAACAGCCCGCACCTGGAAGTCTTCCGCAAGAAAGGCATCGAAGTGCTGCTGCTGACCGACCGCATCGACGAGTGGCTGATGAGCTACCTCAGCGACTTCGACGGCAAGAGTTTTGTCGACGTGGCGCGCGGTGACCTGGACCTGGGCAACCTGGACTCGGAAGAGGACAAGAAGGCCGCGGAAGAAGTCGCCAAGTCCAAAGAGGGTCTGGTCGAGCGTCTGAAAACGGCACTGGGTGATTCCGTTGCCGAAGTGCGGGTTTCCCACCGTCTGACCGATTCCCCGGCGATTCTGGCCATCGGTGAACAGGACCTGGGCATGCAGATGCGGCAGATTCTGGAAGCCAGTGGTCAAAAGGTCCCGGATTCGAAGCCGATCTTCGAATTCAACCCGGCCCACCCGCTGATAGAGAAACTCGACAACGAGCAGAGCGACGAGCGCTTCGGCGACCTGTCGCACATTCTCTTCGATCAGGCGGCCCTGGCGGCCGGCGACAGCTTGAAGGACCCGGCCGCGTATGTGCGCCGCCTCAACAAGCTGCTGGTTGAACTGTCGGTTTAACTGCGCTGCGTGAAAAAAACCCGCTTCGGCGGGTTTTTTTTATCCCCGAAACTCACCGCGCTGTTTTGAATGACCCGCTTTGATTAAGGTGCGCGCATTGCCAATGGAGCGTACAGATGAATGCTGTTGTTTTACCCGCTGTACCACGTGTGCTGATTGCCGAGGCCGACCCCTGGTCTCGTGACCTGCTCAAGCAGGTGTTGTTGAGTGTGCGCTGCGACGCACGACTGGATCTGTGTGGCGATGGCCAGGAAGCGTTGCAGCAGATGACGGAAAATCCGTACGACCTGGTCATCGTCGACTGGGAGTTGCCCGGCGTCGATGGTTTGAATGTCTTGCGCAGTGTCCGCCAGCGCAAACGCAATCCACCGCTGCCCTTTATTCTGATGAGCAGCCGCAACGACAGTGCCAGCGTGCGCGAAGCCTTGCCCCTGGC
Source organism: Pseudomonas sp. (assembly GCA_003525045.1). Classification (GTDB taxonomy): domain Bacteria; phylum Pseudomonadota; class Gammaproteobacteria; order Pseudomonadales; family Pseudomonadaceae; genus Aquipseudomonas. Next base: position 7,166 of record DQGF01000585.1, read on the forward strand.
GCCGGCGGCGTACTTGACCAAACCCCTGAACATGGACAGCCTGACCCAACGTCTGCAAGGTTTGCTGCTCGATGCGGGCGAAGAGGTGTTTTGCGATGTGCCGCCGCTGGCGCCGGGCATGACCTTGTCGGTTTACCTGGAGCGTTGTCGTGAACTGGCCGACGGTGCACCGCTGATGACCGACGTGCGGTTGGCGGTCAAGCGCAGCCTCCATCCCAACGGCCTTGATCTGACACTGCTGCATGACGAGATCCGTACCGATCCACAGATCACCGCCGTGCTGATCGCCGCCGCCAACAGCGCGGCCCAGCATCATGGAGCTGCTGTACAAACGTTGTCCCAGGCGCTGCATCGCCTCGGCAGCAGGCAGAGCATGAACCTGATTCTGGGACTGGCCCTCCAGCACAGTGCGCGGCTCAGCGACCCATGCCTGGCGGACTATGCCGAGCGTTATTGGAATTTGTCGCTGCACACCGCCGAATACGCGCGGAACCTGGCGCGCTTGCTGGATCTGGATCAGGAACGCTGTTATTGCGCCGGCATGCTGCATCGCTTGGGTGATCTGGCGTTGTTGCGGTGCCTGCAGGAATGGAAGCAGGCGGGTGGTGAGCTGGATGAATGGGAGGAGGTGGGCGATGCGCTGGCCGAATTCGGTGCGGCCTATGGTTCGGCGTTGCGTACGCGCTGGCGTCTGCCGCTGGAGCTGCGAGGGTTGATTGCGGCGGTCTACCAGCTCGGTGGCGGGGTTTATTCCAGAGAAGCGCTGGTGATGAACATGGCCGCGCAGATGGCGCGTCTGACTGAGCATGAGGGCATTGAGGAGTTGGCCAAGAGCCGGACAGCGCGGTTGCTGAAGATCGGGTTGCCGGAGTTGATGCGTTTGCGCATAAAGTGAATTCACCACCGTTCAATGTGTGAGCGGGCTTGCTCGCTCACACATTGGTTTTGTGTTTCGCCTGAGGTTGGCGTCAGCCGGAGATGATGCGGTTCTTGCCCTGGCGTTTGGCCTCGTACATCGCCGCATCGGCGCGGGCGAACAGGCTGTCGATGTTTTCATCCTCGGCCGTGAGGCTGGTCAAGCCCTGGCTGACGGTGATGCCGAACGTCTGGTCCTCATGGCTGAAGCTCAACCGCTGAATCTCCCGCTGCAGCCGCTCGGCCACCTGCATGGCCATGTCCGGTGTACAACCCGGGAATACCGCCGCGAACTCCTCACCGCCGATCCGTCCGAATGCATCACCACGCCGCAAGGCACCACGACCGCTCTCGGCGATCCGTTGCAACACGATGTCTCCCACCTGATGGCCGTAGGTGTCATTGATCACTTTGAAATCATCAATATCCAGCAGCAGGAACGCCAGTTGCCCGCCTTGATTTTGCGCCTGTTCGAATTCGCGGTGGGCGCATTCGAAGAAGTGCCGACGGTTGCTGCTCTGGGTCAGTCCGTCCGTCGTGGCCAGGCGTTGCAACTCGGTTTCCATCTGCTTCTTGTCGGTGATGTCTTCGGCAATACCGACGATAATCACCGGCTGTCCCGGCTCGGCCAGACGGTTGATAAAGCACTTGTCGCTCAGCCAGCGCACCTGACCGTCGGCGCTGATGATTCGGTACTCGCGGTCTTCGACGGCGCCTTTGACTAATACCTCGGCCAGGCTGCGCTCGGCATAGTCCAGGTCGTCGGGGTAAATGCTGTCGCGCCACTGGTTGTAGTCGGACAGCAAAAGACCGGCGGAGCGGCCGAAAATCCGCTCATAGGCAGGGCTCACATAGAGCATCTGGCGAGTTTCCCAGTTGAATGCCCAAAGCACTGCATTGACGCTCACCAGCAGGGAGCTGAACAACTGTTCGCGTTCGCTCAGGCGTGCCACTTCGCCCTGGGCGTGCATCAACGCCATCAGGGTTTGAGCGGCTTCGGGCCACTGTGGAAGGGATGAGTCTTGCAGGTTTTCATGGGCCATCGGGACAAATCTCAAAGGGCGTGCGCCGCTCGAGGTTCGAAAGCGGCTGCAACGTGGGCCTTTTATCAATTATTTCTTGCGCCACAGCAGCGGCATCACGCGCAGGTGTGGGAAATAATTGATAACAGGTCCCGGCCCGCCGGGTGGCGAAGTGTCTTTGAGATAGGGGATTTGGAGCTAAGTTCCCGTCGGGAAGATGGTCCCGCTGGGCGGTATGGCGGACTGGAATGGTGGCGGGTTTTCAATTGCAACGTATCGTAAGTTTTGCGACTGCTGCGCAGTCGAACGGGGGCAAGCCCCTTCGCCACAGGCAAGCCTCTCTTGCAGAGGCAGCCTGTAACTATAGGTCAGACAGCGGCAGGGCGAAGGGAGTAGGTTTTCAACTGGTCGGCGAACTCGCGCAGGGACTGAATCCCGCTGGCTTCGGCTTCGTGTACCCAATCCTTGATGGCCGCCAGCATGTCGTGACCATTTGAGCTGGTCTTGACCCAGATTTGCTGCAAGGCCAGGCGTTTCTCGTAGATGATCTTCAGCGCCTGACTGTGTTCGAGCATGGTCTGGATGCGAACGTGGTGTTTTTCATCCAGCAGGCTGGTTTCCCGCGAGAGCAGGCGTTTGGCCCGGTGGAACTGGTGACGGACCGAGTGATCGACCTTTTCCAGCTCCTGCTTGACCAGCGGGGCGATCACCAGCTTGCGGTACTGGGCCATGATCTGGAAGCGGTTGTTGAGGATGGCCATGGCGGTGTCCATGTCCAGGTTGCCTTTGCCTTCGACCCGGTGGGCAATCGGCGCGACCCGCTGGACCTTGGCCAGACGGAAGAAGCTGAAGACTTGTATCCAGGCCCAGCCGAGATCGAATTCCCACTTCTTCACCGACAATTTCGCCGAGTTCGGGTAGGTGTGATGGTTGTTATGCAGTTCCTCGCCGCCGATCAGGATGCCCCATGGCACCAGATTGGTCGCCGCATCGCGGCATTCGAAGTTGCGGTAGCCGATGGCATGGCCCAGGCCATTGACCACGCCGGCAGCCCAGACCGGAATCCACATCATCTGGATGGCCCAGATGGTGATGCCGATGGTGCCGAACAGCAGCAGGTCGATAACGCCCATGATCGCTACGCCCAGCAGCGGGAAACGGCTGTACAGGTTACGTTCGATCCAGTCGTCCGGGCAGTTCTTGCCGTAAATGCGCAGGGTCTCGGGGTTTTCCGCTTCTGCGCGGTACAACTCGGCACCTTTGCGCAGGACGGTGGACAATCCCTTGATGACCGGGCTGTGCGGGTCATCTTCGGTTTCGCATTTAGCGTGATGCTTGCGGTGGATAGCGGTCCACTCGCGGGTGTTCTGCGCCGTGGTCAGCCACAGCCAGAAGCGGAAGAAATGTTTCAGGCCGGCATTGAGCTCAAGCGAGCGATGGGCTGAATAACGATGCAGATAAACCGTGACGCCGACGATCGTCACGTGGGTCATCAGCAGGGTGACTGCCACCAGTGACCAGGGCGACAAGCCAAGAAAACCTTCGTACCACATAGGCTATAGGGCCCTCGATAAAGAAAAAACAGCCGTAGCATTATCACTGAGCCTACAGATAAAACCAGTCACCCTTTCAGATAAGAGTGGCGGGATGTTTCTTTAACCTATAATCCCATCCTTTTTGAAGGGACATGGACGGCCGAATGTCTACCACCTATCGCGATGCTTTGCGTGCAGCGCTGCTCTACCTGCTGGTTTCAGTAGGCTGGCTGCAATTCAGTAGTCATTTATTGAGCAGTTTCTTCGATAGCTCCGAGGCGTTGCTGCAATGGCAACTGATCAACGGTTACGCCTGGGTCGTGCTCAGCGCCGGGTTAATCTTCCTTGCCCGAGCGCGATTGTTCCGCTGCCTGGGGATCGGCGCCAGGCTGCGTGAGCGCAGCGAGGACCGAGAGCGGTTGCGTCAGGCGGCCGCGGTGTTCGATTGCACCCGTGAAGGTGTGCTGGTCACCGACAGCAATGGGCTGATCGTCCATGTGAACCGGGCGTTTATGGAGATCACCGGTTACCCGCGTGAGGAAGTGTTGGGTCAGCGACCGAGCCTGTTCAAGTCGGGCCATCACCCGCCGGGTTTCTACCAGGCGATGTTCGCGACGCTCAATAGTATCGGCGAGTGGAGCGGGGAAATCTGGAACCGTCGAAAAAGCGGCGAGATCTACCCGCAGTGGCAGACGATCCGCATCATTCGAGACGATCAGGGTCAGCTCAGCCAATACGTGGCGGTATTTTCCGACATCAGCGCGATCAAGAATTCCGAATCTGAGCTCAAGCACCTGGCTCATCACGACCCGTTGACCGATCTGCCCAACCGCTTGCTGTTCACCGACCGCACCGAACAGGCACTGGCTTGGGCGCAGACCCACAAGCGTGGTTGTGCGTTACTGCTGATCGATCTGGATCACTTCAAGATGATCAATGACAGCCTCGGGCACACAATCGGAGACCAGCTGCTCAAGGCCGTAGCCGAGCGTTTGCAGGCCATGTTCGGCCCGGGGATGACGCTGGCGCGGCTCGGTGGTGACGAGTTCGCCGTGCTGGCCGAAAATTGCCCACAGTTGATGCAGGCCGCGGCGCTGGCTCAGCGGATCATCGATGGCCTCAAGGAGCCGTTCCTGATCGACGCACATCAGCTGTTCATCAACACCAGCATCGGTATCAGCCTGTTCCCCGGCGATGCCTTGAGTGCCGAACAACTGTTACGTAACGCCGACTCGGCGCTGTTCAAGGCCAAAAGAGCCGGTCGCGACGGCTATGCCCTTTATACCGAAGAGCTGACCGCCCATGCCCAGCAACGGGTCGAGACGGCGGTTGAACTGCGCCGTGCGCTGGAACAGCAGGAATTGCGCGTTTATTACCAGCCGGTTCACGACCTCAGGACCAGTCGTCTGGTGGGTGTCGAAGCGCTGGTGCGCTGGGAGCATCCGCAGCGTGGGCTGGTGTCGCCGGCAGAATTCATCCCCATTGCCGAACGCACCGGACTGATCGCAGAAATCGATGCCTGGGTGATGCAGCAAGCTTGTCAGCAAATGTGCCTGTGGCAGCAGGCCGGTGTGGCGTTATCGTTTGTCGCGGTGAATGTTTCGTCTCGATTGTTCGCTCGCCGTGAGCTGTTTCAGCAGGTGGCGAAAGTGCTGCACGAAACCGGGCTCGATCCGGCCTATCTGGAGCTGGAAGTCACTGAAAGTGCTGTGATGGAAGACCCGGAAGTGGCGCTGGAGCAGATGCATCGAATGCGCGAACTGGGGGTGCGGCTGGCCATCGATGATTTTGGAACCGGCTATTCATCTTTGCTGCGCCTCAAGCGATTGCCGGTGCAGAAGCTCAAGATCGACCAGGGCTTTGTCGCCGGGTTGCCGTGGGATGAGGATGACGCGGCGATTGTGCGGGTGATCATTGCCCTGGCGCAAAGCATGGGGATGCAGGTGCATGCCGAAGGAATCGAACAGGTCGAGCAGGCGGGTTTCCTGCTTGAGCATGGCTGCGATCTGGGGCAGGGGTATTGGTTTGGCAGGCCGGTGCCGGCTGGGCAGCTGGATTGGGCGCGGGCGCCGAAGATTCGTTAAATCCGAAAACATCGCAGCCTTTGATCTTGCGTGTCCAGGCGCTACGCAAACCCTCGCCCCACCAAATAAATTTATTTGGTTATATAAACATTCTTAAATAGTCTTTTTAAGAATATCCGCGCTTATCTACTATTGCTCTCACGCCACAAGCAGTGCCGCCCACTGCCAGAGGCAACCTCTCAGTTGAAGGAGCAGCACCATGAGCGCATCCCTGCGTAGCGTTGACGGTCAAGACGAAGCCACCATCTTGCGTGAGATCCAGAGTGCATTGCGCGACCTGCGGTTCGGCGCCGTGGAGATCACCGTGCACAACGCCCAAGTGGTCCAGATCGAACGCAAAGAAAAATTCCGCTTGCAGAACCCGAGCAACAAACCGAGCTGAAACGAAGATCAAAAGATCGCAGCCTGCGGCATCTCCTACGGGGGATGTGTGCAGGAGCTGCCGCAGGCTGCGATCTTGGACAGGCAACCCCGATTCCAGACCATAAAAAAGCCAACACAAACAGAATTCCAGGAGCTTTCACCATGTCGTCGATTCGTCAATTCGCTTTGGCCGCCCTGGCCAGTGCCCTTTTTGCTGGTTCCGCGGTTGCCAAGGATTACGAACTGCTCAACGTGTCGTACGACCCGACCCGTGAGCTGTATCAGGATTACAACGCCGAGTTCGTCAAGTTCTGGCAGAAAGACCACGCTGGCGACAACGTGAAGATTCAACAATCTCACGGTGGATCGGGCAAACAGGGGCGCGCGGTGATCGACGGTCTGCGCGCCGACGTAGTGACCCTGGCCCTGGCCGGTGACATCGACGAAATCGCCAAACTCGGCAAGAGCCTGCCGGCCGACTGGCAGAAGCGTCTGCCGCAAGCGAGCACGCCTTACACCTCGACCATCGTGTTCCTGGTGCGCAAAGGCAACCCTAAAGGCATCAAGGACTGGGGCGACTTGACCAAGAGCGGTGTGGAAGTCATCACCCCGAACCCGAAAACCTCCGGCGGTGCGCGCTGGAACTTCCTGGCGGCCTGGGCCTATGGCCTGAAAGCCAACGGCGGTGACGAAGCCAAGGCCAAGGAATACGTGCAAACCCTGTTCAAGCACGTGCCTGTGCTGGACACCGGCGCTCGCGGTTCGACCATTACCTTCGTCAACAACGGTCAGGGCGACGTGTTGCTGGCTTGGGAAAACGAAGCCTTCCTGGCACTGAAAGAAGATGGCGGCGCAGATAAATTCGACATCGTCGTGCCTTCGCTGTCGATCCTCGCCGAGCCCCCAGTGGCGGTAGTCGATAAAAACGCAGAGAAAAAAGGCAACACTGAAATCGCCGAAGCCTATCTGAAACACCTGTACAGCCCGGCTGGCCAGGAAATCGCGGCGAAAAACTTCTATCGTCCACGTGACAAGGACGTGGCCGCCAAGTACGCCAAACAGTTCCCGACCCTGGACCTGGTGACCATCGACAAGGACTTCGGCGGCTGGAAAACCGCGCAACCGAAATTCTTCAATGACGGTGGCGTGTTCGACCAGATTTACCAGGCGCAGTAATCTGACTATTAGCCACACCACGAGCCTTATGCTTGGGCGCGTACTTTGTGGGAGCGGGCTTGCTCGCGAAGGCGGTGTGTCAGACGACGTAAATGTTGACTGATACGCCGCCTTCGCGAGCAAGCCCGCTCCCACATTGATGCGTTTAGCGGATAGCTTTTTAACCAAGGACTTTTATGTCGCGTCGTATCTCCCCCGTCATACCCGGCTTCGGGCTGACGCTGGGCTACACCTTGGTGTACCTCAGCCTGATTGTGCTCATTCCACTGGCGGCAATGTTCGTGCATGCCGCTCAACTCACCTGGGATCAGTTCTGGGCGATTATCTCGGCACCGCGGGTGTTGGCGGCGTTGAAGCTGAGCTTCGGCACCGCCCTCTACGCCGCGATTATCAACGGCATCATCGGCACGCTACTGGCCTGGGTGCTGGTGCGCTACACCTTCCCTGGTCGCAAGATCATCGATGCGATGATCGATCTGCCGTTCGCATTGCCCACTGCGGTAGCGGGTATCGCGCTGACCGCGCTGTACGCACCGAATGGTTGGGTGGGTCAGTTCGCAGCGGACCTTGGCTTCAAGATTGCGTATACCCCTCTGGGTATCACGCTTGCCCTGACGTTTGTAACACTTCCATTCGTAGTACGTACCGTACAGCCAGTATTGGCCGATATTCCCCGTGAAGTCGAAGAAGCGGCTGCTTGCCTGGGTGCCAAACCCTTGCAGGTTTTCCGGCACATTCTGGTGCCGGCGCTGCTGCCGGCCTGGCTGACCGGCTTCGCCCTGGCGTTTGCCCGTGGCGTTGGCGAATATGGTTCGGTGATCTTCATCGCCGGTAACATGCCGATGAAAACCGAAATCCTGCCGCTGCTGATCATGGTCAAGCTCGACCAGTACGACTACACCGGCGCTACCTCCATTGGTGTACTGATGCTGGTGGTTTCCTTCATCCTGCTGTTGCTGATCAACTTGCTGCAGCGGCGCATCGAAACCCCATAAGGAGGCGCAGAAATGTCCCAATCGTCTATTGCTGCTGTTTCCTCGAACGCCTCCCGCCGTGGCAGCGCCTCATCGCGGCGACTGCTGATCGGCCTTGGCTGGCTGGTTTTTGCCCTGTTCCTGTTATTGCCTCTCGTTATCGTGGTGTCCCAGGGCCTGAAGCTCGGGATCGGTGCGTTCTTCACCGCGATTTTTGAACCGGATGCATTGTCGGCTCTGAAACTCACGGTGATCGCCGTGCTGATTTCGGTGCCGCTGAACCTGGTGTTCGGTGTCAGTGCAGCGTGGTGCGTGAGCAAGTATTCGTTCCGCGGCAAAAGTATCCTCGTGACCCTGATCGACCTGCCGTTTTCGGTGTCGCCGGTGATCGCGGGTCTGGTGTACGTGCTGATGTTCGGTGCCCAAGGTCTGTTCGGGCCATGGCTACAGGATCACGACATCCAGATTGTCTTCGCCTTGCCAGGCATCGTGTTGGCGACGATTTTCGTCACCGTGCCGTTCGTGGCCCGCGAGCTGATCCCGCTGATGCAGGAACAAGGCACCCAGGAAGAAGAGGCCGCGCGCCTGCTCGGGGCCAATGGCTGGCAGATGTTCTGGCATGTCACCGTGCCCAATATCAAATGGGGCCTGATCTACGGCGTGGTGCTGTGTACGGCGCGGGCCATGGGTGAGTTCGGTGCGGTGTCGGTGGTTTCCGGGCACATTCGCGGGGTGACCAACACCCTGCCGCTGCACGTCGAGATCCTCTACAACGAATACAACCACGTGGCCGCGTTCGCCGTGGCGAGCCTGTTGCTGATCCTGGCGCTCTTCATCCTGCTGCTCAAGCAGTGGAGCGAAAACCGTATTAACCGCCTGCGCGCCAGCGCCGCGGAGGAATAAGTCATGTCGATCGAAGTGCGTAACGTCAGCAAGAATTTCAACGCGTTCAAGGCGCTGGACAACATCAGCCTGGACATTCAAAGCGGCGAACTCGTGGCCCTGCTGGGCCCGTCCGGTTGTGGCAAGACCACGCTGCTGCGGATCATCGCCGGTCTGGAAACCCCGGATCAGGGCAACATCGTGTTCCACGGCGAAGACGTTTCAGGCCATGACGTGCGTGATCGCAACGTGGGTTTTGTGTTCCAGCACTACGCCTTGTTCCGCCATATGACCGTGTTCGACAACGTCGCGTTCGGCCTGCGCATGAAACCGAAAAACCAGCGCCCAAGCGAAAG
>DQGF01000585.1:16768-16947 GCA_003525045.1 Pseudomonas sp.
AAAAACCAGCGCCCAAGCGAAAGCCAGATCGCGGTGAAAGTCCACGAGCTGTTGAACATGGTGCAACTGGACTGGTTGGCGGATCGCTATCCTGAGCAACTCTCGGGTGGCCAGCGTCAACGTATTGCCTTGGCCCGCGCCTTGGCGGTGGAGCCGAAGGTCCTGCTGCTCGACGAGCC
>DQGF01000603.1:0-2017 GCA_003525045.1 Pseudomonas sp.
CAGGTTATAGGTCAGTCGCATAATCCGAGCACGACACTTGACCTGTAGAGCTGGCTTGCCAGCGAAGGCTGCGTCACTGACGCACCGCATTATCACTGATCTACGCGTACACCCCCGTCACTTCCCATAAATATTCCTTGCCCGCCCCAACCCGTTTCGGGTATCACCTTGTACATGATTAGACAGGTACGATTTGACAAGAAACAACGGGTGATCGACGAGCTCATTCGGCGCATCGAAAGCGGCCTCATGGAGGACGGCTTTCATTTGCCGGGGGAGCATCAGTTGGCTCAAGAATTCAAGGTCAGCCGAGGCACGCTGCGCGAAGCCCTGGCCGAGTTGAAACGGCGCAAGTACATCGCGACGCAAAGCGGTGTTGGCTCCATCGTCACGTTCGACGGTGTGCTGCTCGATCAACGCAACGGCTGGGCCCAGGCCCTGGCCGACAGCGGGGCGCTGATCAATACCGAAGTGCTGCGGCTGGAGGCGGTCACCCGTCCTGACCTGCTGTCGCGTTTCGGCACCGACCAATTCATTACCCTCGACCGACGCCGCCGTTCCAACGATGGCACGCTGGTCTCCCTTGAACGCTCATTGATGCCCGCCACCGGAGGCCTGGAAAGCCTGCCGCGCGTCGGCCTGATCGATAATTCCCTGACCATCACCCTGGCCGCCTACGGCTACATCGGTGAGCGCGGCGATCAATGGATCGGCGCCGAACCCTTGAGTGCCGAAGACGCCGGATTGCTGGGCCGTGCGCCAGGCACGGTATTTCTCAAGGCCCTGCGCACCACCTACGATCGGAAAAATCGTTTCATGGAGCAGGTCGAAAGCCTGCTCGACCCGGTGCACTTTCGCCTGCACCTGCAATTTGGAACTGCACAATGACTGCACTCAACCGTGGCCTGGGCGCTTTTTACGGACTGGCCCTGGGCGATGCGCTGGGCATGCCGACCCAATCCCTGAGCCGCGCCGAGATCAAGGCGCGTTTCGGTGAAATAACCGATCTGCAGGAGGCCGGGCCGGATCAACCGATCGCCGCGAACATGCCCAAGGGCTCGATCACCGACGACACCGAACAGGCGATTCTGGTCGGTCAATTGCTGGTTGAAGATGAGGGTCGGATCGAACCGTCGAGGCTTGCCCAGCGGCTGATCGAATGGGAAGCCGAGATGCAGGCCAAGGGCTCGCAAGATTTGCTCGGCCCGTCGACCAAGCGTGCGATCGAGATGATCCTCGCCGGCCATTCACCGGAAGAGGCGGGGCGCTACGGCAGCACCAATGGCGCGGCCATGCGCATCACGCCGGTGGGGATCGCGGTGGATGTCGCCGATCCTGAGCGTTTCATCAGCGCTGTGGTGCAGGCCTGCCAGGTCACCCACAACACCACCCTGGGTATTTCCAGCGCGGCGGCGGTGGCGGCGGTCGTCTCGGCCGGGATCAACGGCATGGACCTGGGCGAGGCCTTGAACCTCGGCCAGCAGATCGCCCTGCAAGCGGAAGGTCATGGCCACTGGGTCGCCGGCGGACGCATCGCCTCGCGCATCAGTTGGGCACGGACCATCAGCGTCGACAGCGACAGGGCGATGCTCGCCGATTTGCTTTACGACGTGATCGGCACCTCGGTGGCCTCGCAGGAGTCGGTGGTGGTGTCATTTGCCCTGGCCCAACAAGTGGCCGTTGGCGAAATGAATGCCTTCGAAGCGCTGTGCATGGCGGCGAGTCTGGGGGGGGACACCGATACCATCGCGGCGATTCTCGGGGCCATGCTTGGGGCCTGTTTGGGGCTTGAGAGTTGGCCGGTGGCGATGATCGAGCAGGTCAAGACCGTCAACCATCTGGAGCTGGAACCATTAGTGCAAGGGCTCCTCGCGTTGCGCTGACCACAGGGTGAACGGAGTCTTTTGTGGCGAGGGAGCTTGCTCCCGCTCGACTGCGCAGCAGTCGCAAACCCTGTAACCGGTTTTATCTGACATTCCACGGCCTTTGGATTCGGGGCCGCTTCGCAGCCCAGCGG
>DQGF01000603.1:2343-7912 GCA_003525045.1 Pseudomonas sp.
AGCAAGCTCCCTCGCCACAGGGACCGCCGGGATGAAGTTTCGTCTTCCGTCATTGCCCACAACCACAACAAAGGCAACAGGAGTTTTTTTTCATGAGTTCATCGACCGCCGGGCCAAGCGCCGGGCAACTGGAAACCCGGGGCATCGAACCGGTGCCGGAGGCGGAGTGCAACGGTCATCCGCTGCAACTGTTCTGGGTCTGGTTCGCCGCCAACATTTCCATCCTCGGGCTGCCGCTGGGCGCGACGCTCGTGGCGTTTCGCGGTCTGGCGATCTGGCAGGCGGTCATCGTCGCGATCCTCGGCGCCGCCGGTTCGTTTGCGGTGGTCGGCATTATCTCGATCGCCGGCCGTCGTGGCCGTGCACCGAGCCTGACCCTGTCCCGGGCGATCTTCGGCGTGCGCGGCAATATCGGCCCGACCCTGGTCTCGCTGATGTCGCGTCTGGGCTGGGAAACCGTCAACACCACCACTGCCGCCTTCGTGCTGTTGTCGCTGTGCTCGATCCTGTTCGGCTCGCCGGTGGCAGCCAAAAGCGCACCGCTGCTGACCCTGGTGTTCATCGCGATTTTCGTGCTGCTGACGTTGTCGGTCTCCGGCCTCGGCCACGCGACATTGTTGGTGATCCAGAAGTGGGCGACCTATGTATTCGGTGCGCTGAACATTCTGGTGGGTGGTTTTCTTTGCGCCACCATCGACTGGAGCGCGGTGTTCAACGCCACGCCAGCACCGCTGAGCGCAATGATCATCGGCATCGGCACCATGGCCGCCGGCACCGGCATCGGTTGGGCCAATGCCGGTGCGGACATGTCGCGCTACCAGCACCGCAGTGTCAAGGCCGTGCGCCTGGTGGCGTCGGCGGCATTCGGTGCCGGGATCCCGTTGGTATTGCTGATCACCCTCGGCGGGCTGCTGTCGGTGGGCAACAACGACCTGGCCTCGGCCACTGACCCGATCATCGCGATCCGCGACATGCTGCCGACCTGGATGGCCGTGCCGTACCTGATCACCGCGTTCGGCGGGCTGCTGCTGTCGAACAACCTGTCGGTGTACTCCGCCGGTTTGACCACTTTGACCCTTGGCTTGAAGGTCAAGCGCGTCTATGCGGTGGTGGTCGATATCGTTGCGATCTTCGCCGGCTCGATCTACTTCATGCTGATCGCCGACAGTTTCTACGGTCCGTTCATCACCTTCATTTCCCTGCTGGCGGTGCCGATCACCGCGTGGGTCGGCATCTTCGTGGTCGACCTGATTCACCGTCACTACTACAGTCCCAAGGATCTGCTGGACGTCAGCCCGAGCAGCGCCTATTGGTATCGCGGCGGTGTCGAGTGGCGTGCGTTTGGTGCGTGGGCGCTGGCGATCGTGCTGGGTTTCAGCTTCACCACCCTTGGCACTACGGCAGAAAACGTCTGGTTCAAAGGCTTCCTGTCCGACTCGTGGCTGGGACATAACGGTCTCGGCTGGATCGTGACCTTTGTGGTCGCTGGCGGCATTTACTTTGTACTCGGTGGGGCGAAGGATCGTCGCGCCGCGCGGGTCGAGATTGCTCATGCCTAGATTGCTGCACACCGGCCAGGTCATCATCGACCTGGTCATGGCCGTGGATAAACTGCCTCAGCCGGGCGGCGACGTGCTGGCGCAATTCGCCAGTTTCGAAGCCGGTGGCGGCTTCAATGTGATGGCTGCCGCGCAGCGTAACGGTTTGCCGGTGGTTTACCTCGGCCGCCATGGCACCGGGCGTTTCGGCGACCTGGCCCGTGAGGCGATGAATGCGGAAGGCATCCGCATCGGCATCTCGCACTGTGCAGAGCGCGATACCGGGCTGTGCGTTGCGGTGACGGACGCGTCGGCCGAGCGCAGTTTTATTTCCTACATCGGCGCCGAAGGCGAGGTAACTGCCGAGGACCTGGTGAGTGTGCCGGCCGAGGCGGGCGACTATGTCTACGTCAGTGGCTACAGCCTGTTGCATGTCGGCAAGGCTCAAGCGCTGGTGGATTGGGTGCTGGCGTTGGCCAACGGGATCAATGTGGTATTCGATCCGGGCCCGTTGGTGGATTCGCCGGATGCGCCGTTGATGCAAGCCTTGCTGCCGCGCATTGATGTGTGGACGAGCAACAGCGCGGAAGCGCTACGGTTTACCGGGGCGTCGGACATCGGCGAGGCATTGAACCGGTTGGCTGATCATTTGCCGACCGAGGTATTGACGGTGGTCCGCGATGGGCCGCAAGGATGTTGGATCAGCCGGCGTGGCGATCACCGGCATGTGCCGGGATTCAAGGTTGAGGCGGTGGACAGCAATGGCGCCGGGGATGCTCATGCCGGGGTGTTTGTGGCCGGGTTGGCGCAGGGGTTGTCAGCGGGTGAGGCGGCGCGGAGGGCAAATGCAGCCGCGGCGCTTGCCGTCACTCGGTGGGGGCCGGCGACATCGCCCGGGACTGTTGAAGTGGATGCATTCATCAGCAAGACCTACGGCACCTGATCTACCGCTTTCGCGAGCAAGCCCGCTCCCACAGGTATCGTGTGTGTTCACAAATTTTGTGTCCACCCCATTCCCTGTAGGAGCGAGGCTTGCCCGCGAAGGCATCCTCAAATTCAACAAAAATCCTGGCTTTTACCCGGCCTTGCGCAACGCCTCGATCAACGCCTGCTTGCGCATGCTCGAGCGCCCCGGAATCTTCTCCGCCGTGGCCTCTTTCTCAAACCGTCCACGGTCTGGGTATCGCGCGAAGCCTTGCTGTTGCGCGAATGGCCCTCACGGCTGGCCACCGCACGTCGGGATCAAAACGGTTGCAGCCGCGCATGGCTGCAACCTGATTCGTCTTGTCAGACGTCCAGCTTGCGCGCCGCCTCGACCCCGGCGGCACTGAGTTTGATCGGCAAGTTCAGCGAGTGCTCACCGGCCTCGTTGCAGGTCACGTGACCATGTTGAATCAACCCGCGGTCCTGCAGCGTGGCGAGGGCGCTGGCCACGACTTTCTCCCCCCGGTAATTGTCCAGGACCTCCTTGCCCAAGCCACTTGGATGGGCGTGCAGCAGGCGAGTCAGGACTTCTTTCTCAAGGTTTTTATCGACGTTCATGGTTACCTCTTCATGGATGTAGATAGGTCGCTCGCGTCGGCGAACTATTGGCTGACACCGCCTTCGGAACCGGAACCACCAGTGGTGGTTTTCGAGCCGACGCCGGTGTCGGCGTTATCGGGTGTCGGGGTGTCCGGCTGGTTCATTCCACCTTGACGACCCGCGTCGTTGCCCTGAATCCGTGGGTCGGTGCCCGTGGAGGGCGGCAGGCTGCTGTCGACGCCCGTGCCGTTGACGTTCATGCCGGGTGCGCTTTGGATGGCGGGGGCTTTAGGGCTTTCGACCGGGTTGGTCGGGCCGGTGCCGGAGGCGGTGTTGGCGGCGAAAGCGGCGCAGGACATCAGGACGGCGAGAGCGAGGGCGGACAACCTGGACGTGATCATGGTGGTTTCTCCATTTTATGAGAGTCCTTACCTGATATTGGTCCGCCCCCTGTTTCGATTGGTGCCTGATGAACGACGAACGGTTCAGGCCTGCTGCAATGCGAGACCAGTCTGCTTGCCCCAGAGATTTCTAATGTGACGAGCGTCGCTTGTGGACTTAGTATGGCGTTTTAAAATTCGACGAAGGCACGTCCATGACCATCGATATTCGCCCGGCGACCCCCAGCGATGCACCGCAAATCCTCGCGTTCATCACTGAACTGGCCGACTACGAACGTGCTCGCCACGAAGTCATCGCCAGCGTCGCCGACATCGAGCGCAGCCTGTTCAGCGAAGGCGCCACGGCCCACGGTCTGATCTGTCTGCGTGACGGCTCGCCGATCGGCTTCGCGGTGTTCTTTTTCAGCTATTCCACTTGGCTTGGCAGCAACTGCCTGTACCTCGAAGACCTCTACATCACCCCTGAACAGCGCGGTGGTGGCGCGGGCAAGACCTTGCTGCGCCATCTGGCAAAAATCGCCTGCGCCAATGATTGCGGGCGGTTCGAGTGGAGCGTGCTGGACTGGAACAAGTCGGCGATCGAATTCTACAAATCCCTTGGCGCGCAGCCGCAGGAAGAGTGGGTTCGGTATCGGATGGATGGGGCGGTGTTGCGGGAGTTTGCCGAGGGTAACTGACCCCTATAAAAGATCGCAGCCCTTCGGCAGCTCCACGAGTCGTGATCGACCGCACTAGTGCGGCGACTATCGAACTTGTAGGAGCTGCCGGAGGCTGCGATCTTTTTTTGCTAATATCCCAAAATATGGGATAGATATTTATATATTGAGATTTTGCGCCGTCCGGGTTTATAGTCCAGCTCACTCACTGCCAAAAAACAAAACAGGTGAATCGATGCTGGCGCAATTGATCGCGCTCGATTGGGGGACAACCTCATTACGTGCTTACAAACTGGGCCAGGGTGGGCAGGTGCTCGAACAGCGTTCGCTGTCGTCCGGAATCATGCAGCTGCCCAAAGCGCCGCGAATCATCGCTGGCCAAGAATGCACCGACGGTTTTGAACTGGCCTTCGATGATGCCTGCGGTGACTGGCTCGACGCGCAGCCCGATTTGCCGGTGATTGCCTGTGGCATGGTCGGCAGCGCCCAGGGCTGGCGCGAAGCGGCCTACCGCGATACCCCGGCAAACGTCGCCAATCTCGGAACTTCCCTACAAACCATTCGCAGTATTCGCGGTGTCGATGTGCACATCGTGCCGGGCGTTATCCAGCGCTCGCCTTTACCAAATGTGATGCGCGGCGAAGAAACCCAAGTGCTGGGCGTGCTGCAAAACCTGTCATTGGATGGCGGCAATGATCTGTTGATCGGCCTGCCGGGCAGTCATTCGAAATGGGTGGAAGTCGCCGACGGCTGCATCGTGCATTTCGATACCTTCATGACCGGCGAAATCTTCGCCGTGCTCAGCGAACACAGCATTCTCGGGCGTACCCAGCAACGCGGCGGGACGTTTGATGGCGAAGCGTTTGACCGAGGCGTGCAGGTGGCTTTGTCGGCGGACGGCGAGATCGGTCCGCTGTCGACGTTGTTCAGTGCCCGCAGCCTCGGGCTGACCGGCGAACTGAGCGCGACCGCTCAACCGGATTACCTGTCCGGCCTGCTGATCGGCCATGAGCTGTCTGCCTTGGCCAACGTACAGCGCCGGCGCCGTAACACTGTGCATCTGCCCTCGATCATCCTCATCGGTAACACCCAACTTTGTGCCCGCTACAGCCGGGCACTCGACGCCTGCGGTTTCGCCCGCGTGACGTTGGCCGAACAAGCCACCGAACGTGGATTGTGGCAACTGGCGGTCGCGGCCGGACTGATCACAGCAACCCCATCCCGTTAAACCTGACTGGAGGTCTGACATGCTCAAGCAAGCACTGGCGCAAAACGGTCTGATCGCGATCCTGCGTGGCCTGCGCCCGCAAGAGGCGGCAGCCATCGGCGAAGTCCTGTATGCCGCCGGATTTCGCGTCATCGAAGTGCCGCTCAATTCCCCCGAACCGTACGAAAGTATCCGCATCCTGCGCAGTACCTTGCCGGCCGATTGCCTGATCGGCGCGGGCAC